>JAFSRK010000079.1 GCA_017446165.1 Ruminococcus sp. | reverse complement strand
GTAGTTGATGCCTTCCTTGACCTTGAAGATGTGTACGGGGAAGATCGGAGTCTCACCGTTTCCGAGACCCTTCTCGGTCGCGAGCAGGATGTTCTTGATGACCATTCTGCCCTCGGGGGTGGTGTCGGTGCCGTAGTTGATCGAGGAGAACGGTACCTGTGCGCCCGCGCGGGAGTGCATGGTGTTGAGGTTGTGGACGACAGCTTCCATCGCCTGGAAGGTCGCGCGGTCGGTCTCGGTCTCAGCGTGTTTTTTCGCAAAGCGCTGGAGCTTGCCGGCGAGCTTCTCGTCGTATTTCTCAGCGAGCAGCTCGTGTTCCTTCTTCATATATGCCTCTGAGGATTCAAGGCAGGCATGATCGCCGGTCGCTTCCTCGGCAGCGTCACAGATCGCGTTGATATCGTCGATCGCGTTCTCGTCGTCTGCGAGCAGCTCTGCGCCGCGGGCGAGGTTAGCGCGATAACGTTTGTTGTAGGTCTTGGCAACGCCGGGAGCCATGCTGTAGTCAAAGTTCGGGACAGACTGACCGCCGTGCTGGTCGTTCTGGTTCGACTGGATCGCGATGCACGCGAGCGCCGCGTAGGTGGAGATATCGTTCGGTTCACGGATGAAGCCGTGACCGGTGGAGAAACCGCCCTTGAACAGCTTCAAGAGGTCGATCTGACAGCAGGTGGTGGTCAGGGTGAGGAAGTCGAGGTCGTGGATGTGGATGTCGCCCTCGCGGTGTGCCTTGGCGTGCTTGGGGTTGAGGATGTACATCTGGTAGAATTCCTTCGCGCCCTCGGAGCCGTATTTGAGCATCGTGCCCATCGCGGTGTCGCCGTCGATGTTGGCGTTCTCACGCTTGACATCGTTATCCTTCGCGGATTTGAAGGTGAGATCTTCATAGATCTTCATCAGCTTGGTGTTCATTTCGCGGACGCGTGTACGCTCGGCACGGTACAGGATGAATTCCTTTGCGGTTCTCGCGTGACCGTTCTCGATCAGGATCTTTTCAACGGTATCCTGTACATGCTCAACGTTAGGGGTGTCGTTGTCCTCTGCCTCAAGGTACTCTCTGACCTTGTCGGCGAGCTTCTCGGCAGCTTCATAGTCGTTGCCGCCGATGGCGTGAGCCGCTTTGTAGATGGCTTGTGTGATTTTGTCGATGTCGAATTCGACCGCGCGTCCGTCGCGCTTTACGATTTTGCTGATCATGCTAATCCTCCGAAGTTTATTTCTGCATTTTGTAACCGTTTTGTAATAGTTAATTCCGAAAACACAACATCTTGTGATCGGGCGCAAATCTTGTCATAATATAGCAGAATTCGATTCTAAAATCAATTGTCATTATGACCGATAAAAAACTTTTTCTTTGGTGATTTTGATAACAAAAATCAAAATGATATTCCAAAAGGAATTATAACAAATTATTGAGTGGAAAAATCAGGCAAACACAATATATTGTGGTTTGTAACATTCCTGTAACAAGATGTAAGATGTGTGTAATTGTTAATTGGAAAGAAGAAATTTAATACATGCATGACCTGCGATCGGATAGGGAAGATGTTTGTCCGAAAATCATCCCCTCTATATATAGTAAAAGCTCCCGACATCACTGCCGGGAGCCATATATATGATCTCTGTTTTTGTATTTTAGATTTCTACCGCTTTAGCCTTATCGAATTCGTCGGTGATCTCCTTGGTAGGAGCCTTGGTGACGAGGGTGACGACGACCGCAACGATCATCGCCAGTGCGAAGCCAAGCACCAGAGAATACAGACCGGTCTTGCTGTAGAGGGTGATTGCGGTACTTTTGCCGTCGATATTAGTATAGCCGAAGAAGGGGATGTAGTCCCAGATGATAACGGTCAGGAAACCGGTGATCATACCTGCTGCCGCACCGGGGAGGTTGAAGCGCTTCCAGAACAGAGAGAGCAGAATGATCGGGCCGAATGCCGCGCCGAAGCCTGCCCATGCATCGGATACGAGATCCATAACGGATGAATCGGGCTTGATCGCAATAACAAATGCAATGACTGCAATAACGACGACAGCGATCCTGCCGACGTTCAGCGCACTCTTTTCAGATGCCTTCTTATTGATAACGCCCTTGTACATATCCTCGGATACCGCGGACGCTGTGACCAGCAGCTGGCTGTCAGCGGTGGACATGATCGCCGCGAGAATACCGCACAGGAAGATGCCGCCGATGAATACTAAGACGATGTTGCCGTCAAAAATCTGCTGGATGGACTTGATGAATACGATCTCCGACTTGCCGGATGCCGCGAGGTCTTCGGTGAGGAAGCCGCGTGCAACCAGACCGAGGAAGGACGCAGCGCCCAGTGACAGAATGACCCATACGATAGCGATGACGCGGGATTTCTTGACCTCTTTATCGCTCTTGATCGCCATGAAGCGAACGAGGATGTGAGGCATACCAAAGTATCCCAGCGCCCAACCAAGGTTGGAAATGATGGAAACGGCGCTGATATTGTTGCCCTCGCCGTCCTTCATCAGACTCAGGAATCCGTTCGGATCGAAAACGCCCTTGCCGCCGAGTGCGCCGACCAGATCACCGCTGATGGAAACATAGGCGATGATCGGAACCGCAAGGATCGCGACGAGCATCAGCATGCCCTGAATGAAGTCGGTATAGCAGACAGCCTTGAAGCCGCCGAGCAGAGTGTATACCAAGATAACGACTGCCGCGATGATCAGGCCGACCATATAAGCGGTGTTGTCCTCGGCGCCCTTGCCGAATACGTTGGCAAAGAGCTTAGCGCCCGAAGCAAACGCCGAAGCGGTATAGACCGCAAAGAAAACGATGATAACGATAGAAGAGATGACCTTGAGGACGCCTTTCTTGTCATGAAAACGGTTCTCAAAGAAGCTCGGGATCGTCAGGGAGTTGTTGGCGACGATGGTGTATTTTCTCAGCCTGCGGGCGACTAAGAACCAGTTGAGGATGGTACCGATCAGAAGACCGATCGCAATCCATACCTCGCCGGTACCCGCAAGATATACCGCACCGGGAAGACCCATCAGCAGCCATCCGCTCATATCGGAAGCCTGAGCCGAGAGGGCGGCTGTCCATGAACCCAGTCCTCTGCCGCCGAGGAAGTAATCCTCGTTGTTGCTGTTTTTGGAGTTCAGCGCGCCGATCAGGATCATCATACCCATGTAGATGACGAACGCGACAAGAACCACAATCGTGTTAGTTGACATTCATATTCCTCCTATATATATATTTGGGTTTATCCAATACCCATATATGTTATCACGTTAAAGTGTAAAAATCAATACAGAATAAAGTATAGACTAAATAATAAAACCCAGCACCAAAGTTCGACAAATAATCGCTTTGATACTGAGTTTATTTGATAGACTGTATAATAGACTGAAAAGTAGACTGAAAAATTAATATTGCGAGAGATAGGAGGAAGCATTGTTTTTTTCGCGCTTGAGGTTGTTGAGAAAGATAGGCATGAATGTTTGAGAATACTCGGTGAGAGAATACTCTCCGCCGTGCAGACACCAGTCATACAGCAGGGCGCGTTCGGCGATCGCATAGAGTCTCACGATCTCCGCTGCGGACTTGTCGCGGGTGATCTCGCCGCTGTCCTGACCCTTCTGAACGATCTTTTTTAAGAGGCGGTAATAATCGCGATTCTGGTCGAGCAGCTCTTTCTTGCCTTTTTTGATCAACTGCTGTGCGTAGAGTCGTGACAGCAGATCGATGTCGATGGTGTTCTCGATCATCATGCACAGCTCTTTGGTGAGATACAGCATGGTATCCAGACTGCTCCGGCGGTATTCGATCAGCTTCTCGAGCTCCTGATACTTTTCATCAAAGAGATAGGCGAGTGATCCGACCAGGCTGTCCTTACTCTCAAAGTAGTGATAGAACGATCCCTTCGATGTTCCGGATAATTCTACTATTTCGTCTACCGTTGTATTCTCAAAACCATTCTCATAAAACAGCTTCCATGCGGCGGATACAATCTTGCTTTTTGTTGCGCTGTTGGATTTCTTCATCTTTCGTCACTCCTTGTCGAAGCTTGTAACTATTCTGTTACTATTCTATACTCCGTTCTGGTTCTTGTCAAGCGGCAGATATTGTGGTAATGATCGTAAGATTATCACGATTTTGTTAATTTTCCTTAATATTATTGTAAAAGGCATGGTTTTGTACTATAATTACCCTAGCTTAATATGTGAAAATATCGGTGATACTATGGAAAATAAACTGATTTTTACCCGCCGACTTTGGGCGGAGATCAATATGAACGCCGTGGAGGCGAATTATCGTGCCATCCGCGACACGATCGGCGAGGGTGTGAAGCTCTGCTGCGTCGTCAAAGCGGACGCATACGGACACGGTGCGGTGGAGCTTTCGAAGCTGTATCACGAACTCGGCGCGGATTTCTTCGCGGTATCCAATCTTGACGAGGCGCTTGAGATCCGTGACGCCGGCATCGAGGAGCCGATCCTCATCCTCGGCTATACGCCGCCCGACAGATGCTACGACCTTGCGCGGTACGATATCCGACAGGCAGTCTATAGCCTCGATTATGCCCGCCGACTCAGCGACGAGTGCATGAAAGCCTCGGTACAGGTCAAGATCCATATCAAGCTCGATACCGGCATGAGTCGCATCGGCTTCATTTGTCAGGAATTCCCGAGGGACAATAATTCTGTAGAAGAAATAAAAGTAGCCTGCGAGTTGCCGAATCTGCTTCATGAAGGCGTATTCACCCACTTTGCCGTCGCCGATGACGGCACGGACGGCGAAGCCTTCACCAAACAGCAGTTTGACTGCTTCACATACACGGTCAATACGCTCGAGTCAAAGGGCATCCGATTTGCGATCCGGCACTGTTCAAATTCCGGCGCAATCCTTGATTATCCGGCTCTCAGGCTCGATATGGTGCGCGCAGGTATTATCCTCTATGGTTATGCGCCGAGCGACAAGGTCAAGTCAGAGCTGAAGCTACAGCCTGCCATGCGTCTGAAAACGCTGATCTCGCATATCAAAACCGTCAAAGCGGGAGCGACCGTCAGCTACGGCCGCACCTTCACTGCCGATCACGATATGCGCATCGCGACCGTTCCCGTGGGCTATGCGGACGGCTTTATCCGCGCTTATGCCGAGGACGGCTATATGTTCGTTTGGGACAAGACCAAGAAATTCGGCAAAAACTGCAAGATTATCGGCAGGATCTGTATGGATCAGTGTATGCTGGATGTCACCGATTTCCCCGAGGCGGAGATCGGCAACGTAGTCGTCGTATTCGGCAACGGCAAAGACGGCGAGCCGACCGCCGAGGATGTGGCGAGCTGGGGCGATACCATCAGCTATGAGGTGCTGTGCGCTGTGTCAAAGCGTGTTCCGCGTCTCTATCGCACCAACTGGATCACGGGAAATGTTGTTTATAAGCTATAATGAATTGATCATTGTTTGCATTGAGAGGCTTGCTTCTCTCATGATATGAAAGGTATCCTATGAAACTTTTAGTAGTAGACGGAAACAGTATATTGAACCGCGCATTCTACGGAATCAAGCCGCTGACCACCAAGGACGGGCAGTTCACCAACGCGCTCTACGGCTTTCTGACGATGTTTGAGCGCATGAAGACGGATGTTCAGCCCGACGCTGTTGCAATCGCGTTCGATCTCAAGGCAAAGACCTTTCGCCATAAGATGTACGATCTCTACAAGGCGAACCGCAAAGGCATGCCCGAGGAACTGCATCAGCAGATGGCGCCGCTCAAGGAGCTGATCGGCTATCTGGGCTACACGATCGTGACCTGTGAGGGCTATGAGGCTGACGATATCCTCGGTACGCTCTCCAAGACCTGTGCCGACAGCGGCAATACCTGCGTCATCGCGACCGGTGACCGCGACAGCCTGCAGCTTGTCAACGACAGCGTATCGGTGCGCCTTGCAAAGAATCTCAACGGCACCATGATGTACACCCCTGAGGTGGTCGAGGAGGAATACGGCGTACCTCCGAGAAAGCTGATCGAGATCAAAGCGATCCAGGGCGATACCTCCGACAACATCCCCGGAGTCGCGGGAATCGGTCCGAAGGGCGCGACCGAGCTGATCCAAAAGTACGGCGATATCGATTATATCTACAGCCACCTCGACGAGCTGGACATTAAGCCCGGCATGAAGAAGAAGCTGGAGGATTCGAAGGACAACGCCTTTCTCAGCCGTACGCTGGGTGAGATATGCCTGACAGCGCCCATCGATACCGATCTGAGCGCCTATGCAGTCGGCGAGGGCGATAAAGTCGCCGCGGCGAGGCTGATGGCGCGTCTCGAACTGTTTTCGCTGATCAAAAAATTCGATCTCGAGCTAACGAATGATATCCATGAGGTTCAGCAGGAGGCTGAACACACCTTCAAGGTCGAAACCCTCACCGGTGACGCGTTGGCAAAGTTTCTTGCGGATAACTCAGAGCTGTATGTGAAGTTCGATTTTACCGATCATAAGGCTTATATTTCTACAGAAGAATTATTATATATTGTTGAAACCGAGGAAGATATCAAGCGCATCCTCTCCTCGGGCAAAAAGCTGTTTACCGACAATGCGAAGCCGATCTTCGCTTATTGCGACAGACTCGGCATCGAATGTGAGGTCGCCTTCGACGTCAGTCTGGCGGCATATCTATTGAGTCCGTCATCGTCGAGCTACGAGCTTGACCGCCTTTGTGCCGAGTACAGCATCCCTGTCGCGAAATCCGAAGTTGACGATGCGCTCGGCTGCATCCACGCGATGCCCGCTTTGTGCAAGCGTCTGGCGGATGATATCAAGGATATCGGCGAGGACAAGCTTTTGTATGAGATGGAGATCCCACTTGCGAGAGTGTTGGCGCGTATGGAGAATATCGGCGTCGAGGTCGACGTCGAGGGTATCCGCGCCTATGGGGAGCGGCTCGAAAAGGAAGTCATAGAGCTGCAGCAGTCCATCTATGACGACGTCGGCTACGAGTTCAATATCAATTCGCCCAAGCAGCTCGCGACGGCGCTGTTTGAGAAACTGAATCTGCCGCCGCGCAAAAAGACAAAAAGCGGCTATTCCACTAACGCCGAGGTGCTGGAGAGTCTGATCGGGTTCCATCCGGTCATTGCAAAGATCCTCGAGTATCGCACGGTCGCCAAACTGAAATCCACCTACTGTGATTCGCTGATCGACAAGGTCGCCGATGACGGTCGCATCCATTCGTCGTTCAACCAGACCGAAACGCGCACCGGACGCATCAGCTCCACCGAGCCGAATCTGCAGAACATCCCTGTGCGCACCGAGCGCGGTAAGGAATTCCGACGCTTTTTCCGTGCGAAAGAGGGCTGTGTGCTGGTCGATGCGGACTATTCCCAGATCGAGCTGAGAGTCCTCGCACACATCTCGGGCGACGAGAATATGCAGAAGGCGTTCCGCGATAACATCGATATCCACACCGTGACCGCCTCCGAGGTGTTCAATGTGCCGATCGACAGTGTCACCCCGCTGATGCGTTCGCGCGCCAAGGCGGTCAACTTCGGCATCGTCTACGGCATCGGCGCGTTCTCGCTCTCAAAGGACATCGGCGTCAGCATGCGCGAGGCGCAAAAGTACATCGACAACTACCTCGCACATTTCAGCTCCATCGACAGATATATGAAGGACGTCATCGAGAAAGCCAAGGTCGACGGCTACGTTACGACCCTTGAGGGCAGGCGCAGATATCTGCCCGAGCTGTCCGCGTCCAACCGCAACACCCGCGCATTCGGCGAGCGTGTCGCGAGAAACGCTCCTATCCAGGGTACCGCCGCAGATATCATCAAGATCGCCATGGTGCATGTCGACGAACGACTGCGCCGCGAAGGGTTGTCTGCAAGGCTGATCCTGCAGGTACACGATGAGCTGATCGTCGAAGCGCCCGCCTATGAGATGATGCAGGTGGCGATCCTCTTGCAGGAGGAGATGGAGAATGCGGTCCATCTGAGCATCCCGCTCACCGCCGAAGCGGCGATGGGCGAAACGTGGTATGATGCGAAAGGTTAGTTGATAGTTGGCAGTTATTAGTTGGTAGTTTTGTAGGGTGGGCGCCGCCCACACCTGATTATGGGTGATATTATGAAAAAGATATTATTTGTTTGTACAGGCAACACCTGCCGCAGTCCGATGGCGGCGGCGATCTTCAATTCGCTTGCGGCGGAAAAGGGGCTTGACTATGTTGCCGAAAGCGCCGGAGTTGCCGCGGTGGGGGACAGACCCGCCTCCGCAAATGCGATCAAGGCGATGGCGGAGCTTGGGATCGACCTGAGTTCTCACCGTACGCGTTTTCTACCCGCGCTGGATCTGAATGAATACAGCCTGTTTGTCGCGCTCAACGACGAGCATGCCGACATCCTGCGATCCATCGGGATCCCCGATCACCTGCTCAGACTTCTGCGCCGTGCGCCGAATCCGGACGATATCTATGACCTCAGACAGGGCATCGTCGACCCATACGGCGGCGATATCAACGCCTATCGCAAGTGCCGCGACGAGATCATCGGCGCGGTGAAGATGCTGATTGCGACGCTATGATCCTGTGTAAAATGCAGCCCGGACATATCGCGGGCGTAAAAGACTTGCTTGACAGCTGTTTCGGCACGAGTGCGTGGTCGACAGAGAGCATCGCCGCTCAGCTGGATAAACCCGACTCCTACTGCGCCGTTGCGGTCGACGAAGACAAGGTCGTCGGCTATATCGCCTTCGAGAAGATCCTCGACGAGGGCAGTATCGTGGAGCTGGCGGTCGATCCGGAGCATCGGCGACAGGGAATGGGCAGGCGGCTCGTTGAGCTGATGCTCAGCTCCTGTACCGGCGTGAAGACGATCTGTCTTGAGGTGCGCGTGTCCAATACGGCGGCGAGGTCGCTGTATGAGGCGTTCGATTTTGAAGAGATCACGATACGCAAGAACTATTACGATGATCCGCGCGAGGATGCGGCGATCATGATAAAGAAGGTAAATGAATGAAAATACTCGCAATCGAAAGCAGCTGTGATGAGACTGCCGCGGCTGTGGTCGAGGACGGCAGAAACGTGCTGTCCAATATTGTTGCGTCGCAGGTAGAGGAACACAAGCTCTACGGCGGCGTTGTACCGGAGATCGCGTCGCGCCGTCACGCCGAGGCGATCGTCGGCGTGGTGGATGAGGCGATCAAGTCAGCCGACTGCACGATCGATGATATCGACGCCGTGGCAGTCACCTATGCGCCGGGATTGATCGGCGCGTTGTTGGTCGGCGTGAACTTTGCGAAAGGCTTTGCTCTCGCGACAGGTAAACCGCTGATCCCGGTACATCACTTGAGATCGCATATCGCCTCTAATTATATTTCTAATACAGAATTAAAGCCGCCGTTCTTATGCTTGGTCGTATCCGGAGGTCACAGCCATATTGTAGAGGTGCGCGACTATACCGACATGAAGGTTATCGGACGTACCCGCGACGATGCGGCAGGTGAAGCCTTTGACAAAGCCGCCCGCGCGATGGGTATCCCGTATCCCGGCGGCGTGGAGTTGGACAAGATCGCCGAATCGGGCGACGAGAACGCTTTCCCGATGCCGCGTCCGCGAGTCGACGGCTCGCCCTATGATTTCTCGTTCTCGGGACTCAAGACCGCTGTGATCAATCTGATCCATAATAAGCAGCAGAAGGGCGAAGAAGTCAACGTCCCCGACGTTTGTGCATCCTACCGCAGAGCGGTTGTTAACTGCCTTGCCGACAACTTTTTGCTTGCGGCTGAGGATCTTGGGTATACTAAGCTTGTGATAGCAGGCGGCGTATCGGCTAATTCACTTCTCAGGCGTGAGCTGAGCAAACGCTGTGAGGGCAAATATCAGCTCTTTATGCCCGAAAAGTACCTTTGCGGCGATAACGGCGCGATGGTCGGCGCTCAGGCTTACTATGAGTATCTCGCGGGACATATCGCGAAGACCGACCTCAATGCTGTCGCCACCCTTCCTATCAGCGAAAATCTGTTTTAAAGAGGTTCTCTGAATGACCCGATTATTAAAGATAACCGCCCTGATGCTCGTGCTGCTGATGATGGCGGTAGCCCTGTCCTCGTGTGATACGGTTCGCGAAGCTGTGCTGCATCTGACCTCGGCGACCGAACGACCGCGCGGGATCCC
>JAFSRK010000078.1 GCA_017446165.1 Ruminococcus sp. | reverse complement strand
CTGAGAAAGCGTCTCGGCGGCTCGCGCCTTGTCGACGTTACCCAGCCGAAAAACGAACGCGTGCTGTGTCTGCATTTTGACGCTCTCAACGAGATCGGCGACCGCGAACAGCTCGGTTTGTACGTCGAGATCATGGGACGCTATTCCAACGCGATCCTCACGGGCGGCGACGGCAACGTGATCGACTCGATCAAGCGCATCGACTTCTCCGAATCCGAGGAACGTGTGCTGCTCCCGAAGATGCCCTATGAGCTGCCCAAAATGCAGGACAAGCTGTGCATCGAAGAATCCTCTGTCGGCGAGGTCTGCCGCAGGATCATCGACCTCGGCGGCGATGATCGCGCGGTACTCGGCGCCGTGCAGGGCATCTCCCCGATGATCGCCCGCGAGATCGCCTATCGCGCAGAGAGCGAGGGACTTGACGCGGTGATTGAGCGTCTGAAAAACGAGGTCGAGAACGGCTCCGGCACGCCGACCTTGGTCTACAAGACCGACGGCTCGCCGATGGATTTCTGCTTCATGGATATCCGCCAGTACGGCGACGCGCTGACGGTCAGACACTTCGACACCTACGGCGAGCTGCTCGACGCGTTCTATTCCGAGCGCGACCGTCTTGCGCGCATGAAGGCGAAGTCCGCCGATCTCAACAAGCTGTTGTCCAACACCGTCGACCGTCTGTCCCGCAAGATCAACCTGCAAAAGGCGGATCTCAAAAAGTGCGCCGACCGTGAACAGCTCCGCATCAAGGGCGATCTTCTGCAGGCGAACCTGTACCGTATCGAAAAGGGCAGCTCTGCCGTGACGGTCGAGAACTACTACGTCGAGGATAACGCCCCGATGACCATCGCGCTGAATCCCGCGATCACTCCCGCGATGAATGCCCAGCGTTTTTATAAGGAATACAACAAAGCAAAGACCCGCGAAACCATGCTGACCCGGCAGATCGAAAAAGCATCGGACGAGCTGCAGTACATCGAGAGCGTGCAGGACGCGCTGTCCCGCTGTGAGACCGAAGCTGAGCTGTCGGCGATCCGATCGGAGCTGCGCGATCAGGGCTATCTGAAAGCGCAAAAGGGGACAAAGCGCAAGGATAAACCGCTCCCCCCGATCGAGTACACAAGCTCCGACGGCTTCCGCATTCTTGTCGGGCGCAACAACGTCCAGAACGATCAGTTGACCCTGCGCACCGCCCGCAAAAGCGACATCTGGCTGCATACGAAGAACATCCACGGCACGCATGTGATCATCGTGTCTGACGGAAGAGAGATCACCGATACCGCGATCCTCGAAGCCGCCGCCGTCGCCGCCGCTCATAGTAAGGCGAAGAACAGCGCCCAGGTGCCGGTCGACTACACCGCCGTGAAGAATGTCAGCAAGCCCGCCGGCGCAAAGCCCGGCAAGGTGATCTATGTCAACTACAGGACGGTCTATGTGACACCGCGAGCGGACGGCTGAACGTTGTCAACTTCTGTTGAAAAGTGAATAATTTTTAGTGATTTTCAATGCACAAAATAGGTGATGATTGTATACTTTGCCGATTTTGTGCATTATTCTTTTGCGGAATATAATTGACAATTCTTTTCGTTATTATTAAACTAGGGTAATTTGAAGAAATACCCGACAAAAAAGTTGAATAAAATATACCGTAATCCCCTGATATTTTTCTCTACGGTACATCACAGCCGGCGTCGGTTCGGCTGTATCACAGGAGTTTAGTATGAATATCACTGATTTGTTCCTCGTGCTGGGAGGACTCGGACTGTTCTTCCTCGGCATGAAGCTCATGGGCGACGGTCTGGAGCTTGCTGCCGGTAACAAGCTGAGAACCCTGCTCGAGAAGATCACCGCGAACAAGTACCTCGGTATGCTGGTCGGTCTCGTTGTGACCGCCGTGATCCAAAGCTCATCCGCGACCGCCGCGATGGTCGTCGGTTTCACGAACGCCGGACTCATGGAGCTTGCCCAGACGGTCGGTATCCTCTTCGGCTCGAAGATCGGTACCTGTATGACCTCGGTCCTTCTGTCCTTTGACATGGGCAGCATCGTGCCGCTGTTCATCTTCATCGGCGTGTGCGTGATCATGTTCGTCAAGAAGAACAACTATAAGTATTACGGTCAGATCTTCGCCGGCTTCGGTATCCTGTTCTACGGCATGACCGTCATGTCCGACGGTCTGAAAGCCCTCAACTCCGACGGCATGATCGACAATATCTTAAAGAGCGTCAACAATCCCCTGATCGGGCTGCTGCTCGGCACTGTCATCACCGCGATCATCCAGAGTTCGTCCGCCTCCGTCGGTATTCTCATGGCGCTCGGCGCCGCCGGCGCGATCAGCATCGAGCAGGCGATCTTCATCGTTTACGGTATGAACCTCGGCGCCTGTATGCCGGCGTTCCTCTCCGCGATGGGTGCGAAGCGCAACGCAAAGCAGGTCGCGATCCTGAACCTTTTGATCACCCTTTTCGGCGTGATCCTGCTCGTCCCGCTGACGATGCTCCTGCCGGTCTCCTCGACGATCGAGAGCATCCTGCCCGGCAACGTCAGCGCCCAGATCTCCGCGTCCCACATCTTCTTCAACGTCGTGAACATGGTCGTGTTCCTGCCGTTCTCGAGCCTGCTCGTCAAGCTCACTCAGAAGATCCTGCCCTATCACGAGGACCCGGAAAAGGACAAGATGGCAGTCGAATTCATCGACAACCGAATCCTCACCACCCCTCCCATGGCGGTTCTGCAGTGTGAGAAGGAGGTCGCCCGCCTGTCCCGTCTGGTTCAGAAGAACTATAACCGCTCGCTGATCGCGTTCTTTGACCGCGACAAGAGTTCGATCGAGAAGGTGCTTGACCGAGAGAAGGTCATCGACTATCTCTCGAAGCAGATCACCGACTATATCGTCAAGATCAACGGTCTTGACATTGAGGATCACGACCGCCAGATCGTAGCGGCGATGTACTCCGCGATCCAGGATCTCGAGCGTATCGGCGACCACGCCGAGAATATCGTCGAATATACCCGCACCGTGCTGGAGGAGAACCTGAAGTTCAGCGATACCGCGATGAATGAGATGCGCGATATCTGTGAGAAGTGTCGCACCCTGATGGAGCTTTCTTTCGCGATGTTCAACGCCCAGGGCGCGTCGCCCGAGTTGATCGAGCGCATCATCCAGGTCGAGGATGAGGTCGACGAATGCAAGGATGACTACAAGATGGCGCACATCGCCCGCATGAACGGCGGCTTATGCAACGCCGAGTCGGGCGCTGTGTTCCTGAATATGCTCATCGACATCGAGCGTGTCGGCGACCACGCGATCAACGTCGCGTTTGCCATCCCCAACCGCCAGAAGCAGGTCATCACCGCCAAGGCGTGATACAATAGATAAAGCAAACCGGCATCATTCCGATGCCGGTTTTCATTTGCGTTATTTATTTCAGCTCGACGATGGTGACGCCGCTCTCGCCCTCGCCGAAGGTGCCGAGATTTATGGCTCCCTTTGGTAAAGGGAGCTGTCGACGAAGTCGACTGAGGGATTGCAGGATTGAGCGAAGCGAAAACCAATTAATGACAGCTATTTCAGCTCGACGATGGTGACGCCGCTCTCGCCCTCGCCGAAAGTACCGAGGCGGAAGGTCTTCACCGCTTTATGGTGTCTTAAAAACTTCTGTATCTCCGAGCGCAGTACGCCGGTGCCTTTGCCGTGGATGATCGTGAGCATATGCACGTTCGTCAGCACACAGCTGTCGATCGCCTGGTCAACGTTCAGCACCGCTTCGTCGGCGGTCTGACCGCGGACGTCGATCTCGGTCTTGGACGACGCTTGGATATTCTTCGTTACGGTGCGCTCCCTGCGTTTTTGCACGCTGACGTTCTGCTGCTCGAGCAGCCGCAGATTGTTCAGCTTCACGCGGGTCTTGATGATACCCGCCTGTACCAGCACGCTGTCCTTCTCGGGCTTTTCGAGAACGACGGCTTTTTTGTCGATGTCAAAGATCAGCACGTTGTCGCCGACTCTCAGCTCGCGCGGCAGCTTGTAGTCGGTCTTTTCGGCATTCTGGATCGGATCGGCGGTTTCCTCGAGCGCCTTGAGTCCGCTCTTGAACTTCGCCTTTTCCTCTGCCTGATAACGCTTTTCCTTCTGCGCTTTTTCCAGCTCATCGATCAGCGCATAAGCCTGCGCGCGGGTCTTGGCGGTCAGTTCCTGTGCCTTCTGCTTCGCGTAGTCAATCTCACGCTTCGCGTCAGCCTTCGCACGCTCTAGCGCCTTCTGAGCCTCTGCCTGCTTCGCCTGTGCGTCGGCGGTCGCTTTGCGCGCTCTTTCGATCTCCTCGCTCAACTCTTGGCGGCTTTCCTCAAGATGCTCGACAACGTCCTCGAACTGTCGGCTTTCGGAGGATGTGAGCAGCTTTGCGCGGTCGATGACCTCGTCCTCCATGCCGAGCCGCTTGGAGATGGCGAAGGCGTTCGACTTGCCGGGGATACCGATCAGCAGCTTGTAGGTCGGGCGAAGCGTCTTTACATCAAATTCACAGCAGCCGTTTTCCACGCCCTCGGTCTTGAGGGCGAATTCTTTGAGTTCCGCATAGTGGGTGGTGGCGGCAATCTTCGCCCCGCGCTCGCGGAGCTTCTCGAGAATCGCGACCGCCAGCGCCGCGCCCTCGATCGGGTCGGTGCCGGCGCCCAGCTCGTCGATGAGGGCGAGAGTAGAGCGGTTGGTGAGCTTGAGGATGCCGATGATGTTGGTGATGTGCGCCGAAAAGGTTGACAGACTCTGTTCGATGCTCTGCTCGTCGCCGATGTCGACCAGTACCCTGCGAAATACGCTCAGCTTCGAGTTGTCCCCCGCGGGGATCATCAGTCCGCACAGCGCCATCAAGGTCAGGAGTCCGACGGTTTTGAGACACACGGTCTTGCCGCCTGTGTTCGGACCGGTGATAACGAGCGTGTCGTAGCGCTCGCCGAGGCTGACGTCCACCGGGACGACCCTATCCTTCGGAATCAGCGGATGGCGGGCGTTTTTCAGCTCGATCACGCCGTTATCGTTCATCTTCGGACGAACGGCTTTCATTTTATATCCGAGGTGCGCCTTGGCGAAGATCAGGTTCAGCTCTACTAAGGTTTTATAGCTGTCGATGATGTCGGACGCACAGCCCGCGCACAGTCCCGACAGCTCAAAGAGGATGCGCTCGATCTCCTTTTCCTCCTCGCCCTGAAGCACGCGGATGTCGTTGTTTGCGTTGACAACGCCCATCGGCTCGATGAATACCGTCGAGCCGGAGGACGAGGTGTCATGCACCAGTCCCGCGACCATGTTGCGGTATTCCTGCTTGACCGGGACGACATATCTGCCGTCGCGCTGGGTGATGATGGCTTCCTGTAAGTATTTCTGATAGGTGGTGGAGTGGATGATCTTGTCGAGCGCCTCACGCGCCTTGGAGGATGCGATGCGCATTTTGCGGCGGATGTCGCTGAGCTCGCGCGACGCGCTGTCGGCGATCTCATCCGCGCCGATGATGCAGGTCGTGATGCGGTCGTGGAGGTTCGGATTGGTGTAGAGCGTGCCGAAATAGCCGTCGAGCGAGGTGCTGACGCCGGCACACTTTGACCGCCAGTCGCGCACACCCTTAATGACGCGCAGTGCGCGCGCGATCGAGAGCAGCTCGGTGGTGTTCAGCCCGCCGCCTGCTTCGGCGCGTCTGAGGGCATTGGTGACGTTGTCGATCCCGCCGAAGGACGGCGCGCCGAAGCGTCCGATGAGCATATGCGCGTCCTCGGTCTGAGCGAGCAGCAGCTCGACTTTGTCGAGGGAGTACACCGGCTCCAGCTTCAACGCGTTCTCGGCGGATTCCTTGATCGCGGTTTCTTCTGCGAGCATTTGTAATATTTTGTCGAGTTCGAGTGTCTTGAAATGTCTGTCCATGATAGGTACCTTTGAATCTGTGTCAAACAAATTGGGTGCGGGCGGCGCCCGCCCGATCAACTGACCACTGACCACCGGTCACTGACAACTTGTTATGATACTTTATTGATTGACGATCGTCTTGTAGAACTGCAGGGTCGGATAATCCTTCTGGGTCATGTGAGCGATGTAACGCTCCGACGCGAGCGACAGCGGCGCGAGCAGCTCCTCCTTGAGTTCAAAGGAAAAGAGCTTCTCAAAGTCCGCGTACACCGTGTGCCTGAGAGCGGTGATCGCCGCGATCGGCAACCGAAAGCCCTGCACGCCGCTTTTTTCGGCACAGTCGGAGCAGTACAGCCGTCCCGTGTGGGGGACGAACACCATCTCGGGCTTTTCGTAGATGCCGCAGTCGGCGCACATCACGAGGTCGGGCATATAGCCCGTCAGCGCGATCAGCCGCATCTCGAAGCAGACCTTGACCTGCAGCGGAGGCTTTTTGTGTTCCGACAACAGGTACAGCGAGTTGAGCGCCAGCCTGAGATGCTCGTCCGCCTCCTGACCGGTGGGGCAGAGGGCAAGGCACAGCTCACAGAAATACTGCGCGAGCGACATGTTCTCGATGTCCGAGCGCAGACCGATGAACTGGTTGAGGGATACCGCCTCGTCGATCGAGTAGCTGTCCCGCCCCTCAAAGAAGGTCATGTCGGAATACGACAAAAGCCCCGTGCCGGCAGACTTGGGGCTTTTGATGTTCTTCGCGCCGCGCGCAAAGGCATGCAGGATACCGTGGCTCTGTGTGAGGACCCACACGAGCTTGTCGCGTTCACCGATATTCTGTTGTTTGAGTACCAGACCCTTGGTTCTGAACCTCATCCTTTGCCTCCGACGGCACGCTGTTCAAAGCGCTTTGGATCGCCTTGTATTCGAGATAATCGTGAACGCTCCCGCTTTTGATAAACGCGTTCCACGCTTCTTTTTCATCCATCATCGTATCAACCTTTCGGAGTTTATATCAATATTATACCGTAACCGATGGGTTGATATCGCGGGAAAAATGTAGAGGAATAATTTAGTTGATAGTCGGTGGTTGGTAGTTCTGTCGGAAAACGCTTCGCGTTTTGAAATAAACGGGAATCAGGTGTGGACGGAGTCCACCCATTAAATACCGACTATTGACTACCGACCACCAACTGATTATTCGAAATTTTTCTTATCGTAGCCGAAGTTTGTCAGAAGTGCGCGGCGGTTGCGCCAGTCCTCCTTGACCTTGACCCATGTCTGCAGGTTGACCTTGCAGTCAAAGAACCGCTCGATATCCTGACGCGAGTAGGTGGAGATTTTCTTGAGCATCGCGCCCTTCTTGCCGATGATGATGCCTTTGTGCGAGTCGCGCTCACAGTAGATGGTGGCTTCGATGTCCATGATGCTGCTGTCGTCGCGCTCGCTCAGGCTCTCGACGACCACCGCCGTGCCGTGAGGGATCTCTTTGTCGCACAGTCTGAGGATCTTCTCGCGGATGATTTCCGAGACGATGACCTTCTCGGGCTGATCGGTGATCGCGTCGTCGTCGAAGAAGTGACCGCCCTCGACACAGTGCTTTTTCAGCTCGTCCATCAGCGCGTCAAAGCCCTCGCCGGTCTCAGCCGAGATCGGGACGACCGCGTCGAAGTCGTAGAGCTGTGAGTATCTGAGGATCGCGTCCATCAGCTCTTCCTTTTTGTTCTTGAGGGTGTCGATCTTGTTGAGCGCGAGGATCGCGGGCATGTCGGACTTTTTGAGCTTTTCGATCAGCGACAGCTCGCCCTTCTTGACCTCGTCCTTGCTGTCGACCACCAGCACCGCGACGTCGCCGTTCGGTACGGATTCGTTGATCGCCTTGACCATGTATTCGCCCAGCTCGGTACGCGGCTTGTGCAGACCGGGGGTGTCGATGAACACCAGCTGATCGTCGCCCTGTGTGAGGATCCCCGTGATGCGCGTGCGGGTGGTCTGGGGCTTTGAGCTGACGATAGCGATCTTGTGTCCGAGGAGACGGTTGAGGATGGACGATTTTCCGACGTTCGGGATACCGACGATGGTAATGAACGCCGAGCGTTGATTCTGTTTCATATAAGATATCCTTGTCTTTATTAATTGATAACTACATTATAGTACGAAAGCGCCGAATGCGCAACCGAAAAATGCGTTCCGAAGGCGCGATTTTCTTGTGTCTGTATCAAAAGTCGACAGCGCGGATCGATACACGGTCAGTGTACCCATCCGCGCTGTCGTAGAGGGTGAGTCAGCGGTCGATGTTATTCTGCTGTGTAGCCGAGCCTGATCCCCAGTCCGAGCTGCTGCATGACGTTTTCTTCACGCTCGCGCATATGTACCTTATCCATCGGCTCCATATGATCGTAGCCGAGCAGATGCAGTACGCTGTGAACGGTCAGGTAACCCGCCTCGCGCTCGAAGCTGTGGCCGTAAAGCTCAGCCTGTTCCTGCGCCTTCTCTACCGAGAGGACAACGTCGCCGAGTATCTTTGCGCCGGTGTCGAGGTTGGTGTCATATTCTCCGTCACTGCCCATCGGGAACGAGAGAACATCGGTTTCGACATCCTTATTGCGATACTGTGCGTTGAGCATTTTGATTTCATCATTGTCGACAAAGGTGACGGAGATCTCCGCGGGACCCTCGAACTGTTCGTTGCGCAGCACAGCGGTGCATGCGCGGCGGATCAGCATCCTGAGTCCTGTCGGAATCCGAACCTTCTTCTGTGAGTTGGTGATAACCACTCTGATTTTATCATTTTTCATAGGATTTCCTACTCTCTTTTTGGATTTGCAGCCGATCTATCGCCGGTTATAGGTGGGATGATCTGGATTCAGCCGCGTGATTTGTCGGTTACATGGGGAATGTGCATTTCCAAATGTCAGTTCATGGAGTAGTTGAGGTTACTGACAATCGCTTTCGGCATCAGCCGCGCGACCGCTGCTCCTGCGCTCTCTCGTACGCCTTGATGATGTCCTGCACCAGACGGTGGCGGACGACGTCCTTGTCGGAGAAGGTGAGCCGCTCAATCCCCTTGATTCCCTTGAGGATCTTGACGGCTTCCTTGAGTCCGGACTTCGCGCCGGAGGGGAGGTCGATCTGGGTGATGTCGCCTGTGATAACCATTTTGGAGTTATGCCCGAGACGTGTGAGGAACATCTTCATCTGCTCCGAGGTGGTGTTTTGAGCCTCGTCGAGGATGATGAAGCTGTCGTCGAGGGTGCGTCCGCGCATGTAGGCGAGGGGCGCGACCTCGATGTTCCCGCGTTCAAGATATTTCTGGTAGGTTTCGGCTCCCAGCATATCGAACAGGGCGTCGTACAGGGGGCGCAGATAGGGGTCGACCTTGCTCTGGAGATCGCCCGGCAGGAATCCCAGCTTCTCGCCCGCTTCGACGGCGGGACGGGTCAGGATGATGCGGTTGACTTCCTTTGAGCGAAAGGCGGTGACCGCCATCGCGACGGCAAGGTAGGTCTTGCCCGTACCCGCGGGACCGACGGCGATGGTGATGGTGTTCTCCTCGATCGCCGCGCAGTAGCGCTTTTGTCCGTGGGTCTTGGGCTTGATGGGCTTGCCCTTCGAGGTGACACAGACACAGTCGCCTGCGAGGGCCTCTACCTTTTCTTCGCTGCCTTCATTGACGAGGGAGATGCAGTAGGTGATGTTCTGCTCCGAGAGCTGTTCTCCGCGGCTGAGGAGCGACAAGAGGCTGTCGATGACCTTGGTCGCTTTGAGTACGCCCTCGGCGTCGCCGGATACCTTCAGCTCGCTGTCGCGGGCGTGGACCCGTACGTTGAACTCGTCCTCGATGATCTTGATGTTCGAGTCAAAGCTGCCGAACAGCGCGGCGGCATGCTCCATTCTGTCAATGTTGATGATTTGCTCCATATACGCCTCATAACTCAGCATTATGCTAATAGTTAGTATTCTATTATACAATATGATTGTGTCCAAGTCAATTGATTTTTATAAAAAATCTCCGAAATCTTTTTAACATTTTGTCGGATTTGTTCAAAGACTTCGTGATTCCGTCCAATATCGGACAGAAAAATCTCTCCGCTCTCAGCGAAAGAGAAGAATCCGCGGCGGATTATTGACATTCAAAGGGTGAAAGAGTATAATATCGGATGGTTTTCGGGAGAGTAGCTCCCGATCTTATTATATCCTTTAACTGATCCGATATCAGTACATACAGGAGGGGATAGCGATGAAGCGAATCCTGTGCTTTGCCTTAGCGGCTCTGATGCTGGCTTCACTTGCCGCGTGCGGGGAGAAGAAGCCCGACAGCACCGAGAGCGTGACCGAAAAGGTCACGGAGGCTGCGCCCGTTACCGAAGAGCCGACCGCCGAGGCGACCGCTGAGCCGACCACGGCTCGCCACGAGGTCATCAGCCTCGATTTCATCAACGACTTTGACAAGACCGCTTCCATCGAGGAGCAGGAGATCTACAATAAAGACGGCGTGACCGTCACGGCGAAAAAGCTTGTCTACGACACCGTCAGCGGACCGCAGATCGTGCTTGCGGTCAAGAACGACACCGACAAGACCCTGATGATCCAGAACGCCTACACGACGGTCAACGGCTTCATGATGAAGCCCGTTCTGGATATCACCGCAAAGCCCGGCAAGACCGTCGAGGAGCCGATGTCGCTGCCGTATCTGGGACTCGCGATGGCGAGTATCCATTCGCTCAGAGAGATCGAATTCTCGCTGAGGATCCTTGACAGCACGACCTACGGCGTCATGGACACCACCCCC
Source organism: Ruminococcus sp. (assembly GCA_017446165.1). GTDB lineage: Bacteria > Bacillota > Clostridia > Oscillospirales > Acutalibacteraceae > Ruminococcoides. The sequence continues at coordinate 855 of JAFSRK010000078.1, read as the reverse complement.
GAGGTTCGCTTCAACCTGACAGGCGGCACGAAATCGGAGCCGACCTTCGACGAGGACGGACAGGTCGTCTATGACGGCAAGGAGTGCAAGATCGTCCTCAAGGGCATCAAGCGCGACACGCTCTTTGACAGCGCCAATGTCGTCGAGGTCTATATGATGAACAAAACCGATAAGACAATCGGTATCCGCAACAGCAAGCTGACCGTCAATGGCTATGAGATTACCACCGCGATGGAAACTGCCATCCTCGGTGAGAAGCGCGCTGTGGACGTCATCGAGCTGTATGACAACGAGCTGGACGAATACGGCGTGACCGCGCTCGATACCGTCGACGTGGCATTTGAGATCAACGACTATGAGACATGGGACAAGCTTGCGACCACCGATACCGTTTCGGTGGAAGTCCCCGAGATCGCCGCAGAGGAAGAAACCGCGACCGAAACAGCAACCGAAAAGTAATATGATATGAAAAGAACCGCCTGTTTTGTGCAGGCGGTTATATTTTGTCGAAAAAGCTGAACGATCGCGCAGTCCCCTTTGTCTAAAGGGGGATACAGGGGGATATATTATACTAATTTCAATTAAAACGCTTAAACAAGATATTTGCGGAATTTAACGCAATAGATGTTAAAGGGTTTTATTTGAAATTAGTATTACTTGTTTGAGCGAAGCGAGTCACTAAGCGCGATCGTGTATAATCTCTCCGAGTTCTCCTTCGGCGAACTCACCTCCCTTTAGTCAAGGGAGGCTTTTACGTTTCTCTTTCTTGCGTCATAAAAAAGACACATAACAAAAAGCGTGCCGTTCGGCACGCTTTATTGTCCTGCCCGAGTCATCGGGGTTGAGTTTTGTAGG
>JAFSRK010000077.1 GCA_017446165.1 Ruminococcus sp. | reverse complement strand
GCGCACGCTTCGTTCACCGCTTTGGTGACCGCGCGCGAGGATATCGTTGCCGAGGTGACCGCGTCGACCGTCTGGGTATCGTCGGCGGACGCGTCCTTGCTCACGACGATGCTTTCGTTGACGGAGAGTCCCTTGTACTGATCGCGGAAGGACTCGTTCGAGGTGTTCTTGCCCAGTCCCGGGGTCTCGTCGTCATTGTAGAAAACATCCACGCCGACGATATTGCCCTCGGTGTCGATGCCGGTCATGACCTTGACCTGACCGCCGTAGCCCTGGGTCGAGGTAGAGATCGCGTAGCCGACTGTGTTTCCGCTGTCGTCCTTGCCGAGATACAGGACGTCGGCTTCAAGCTCGTCGAAGTCCTTCGCGTCCGGAACGACGGCGAACATGCTCTCCTGCTTGCTCTGTGCTTCGTTCTCGGCGATCTTCTTCGCGGTGACGTTATCGGTCAGAGCGAGCAGCGCCGTGACGACAAGGCTGATCAGGAAGAGGGAGATCGTGGGGATCAGGATCGCTTTCGCGCTTATCTTGCGTCTCATTTCTTCTCCCCCTTTGCCTTTTTCACATAACCCAGTGTGCGGGGAGCGGTGAGGCGCTCGATATGGGGAACGAGGATGTTCATCAAAAGGATCGAGAACGAGACACCCTCGGGCATGTTGGAATAGGTACGCAGGAGCATGGTCAGCAGACCGCAGCCGATCGCGTAGACGACCTTGCCGGGGTTCGTGACGGGCGAGGTGGTGTAGTCGGTCGCCATGAAGATCGCGCCGAGCAAGAGACCGCCCGACAGAAGCTGGTACAGGGGATCCGCACCGACTGCGAGCGACATGAGCGCCGCCGTCGCGAGATAGACACAGGGGATGATCGGGGAGATCACGCGGCGGATGACAAGATAGACGCCGCCGAGGATCAGCGCGACCGCACAGACCTCGCCGATCGAGCCGCCGCAGCGACCGAGCAGCAGATCAATGTAGGAGTATGTACCCGCGCTCGCCGCAAGAGGCGTCGCGGAGGTGGTCGCGTCGATCGCCGCCGCCTCGGGCGCTCCCGCCGCGGGGACCCAGTGCATCATCGCACTCGGGAAAGATACCAAAAGGACGATGCGCGCCGCCAGAGCGGGGTTGACAAAGTTCATGCCGATGCCGCCGAACATCTGCTTGACCACGACGATCGCGACCAGACAGCCGAACATGGCGATCAGCGGGTTGATGTCGACCGGCAGGTTCAACGCGAGCAGCAGTCCCGTGACCACGGCGGAAAGATCGCCGATGGTGGAGTTTCGTTTCATGACCTTGCGGGATACGAATTCGAGCAGGACGCAGGTCGCGACGCACACCGCGATCAGGATCGCCGAGCGAAAGCCGAAGATCACGCACGCGGCGACCGAGGTCGGCAGCAGCGCGATGATCACGTCGAGCATGATGCGGCGGGTGGAGTTATTCGACCGGATATGCGGAGAGGAGGAAACGTAGAGCTTATTGTCCATCAGTTTTTACCTCCTTTGCTCGCGGCGATCTGCTCGCGCTTTTTCTGATTCAAAAACGCTTTGCCCATGCGGATGGTCTGGACAAGGTGGCGCTTCGCGGGACAGGTGAACGAACAGCAGCCGCATTCCATGCAGTTCATGGCGTTCAGACGCTTGAGCGCTTCGTCGTCCTTGCGCTCGGAGGCGTTGCACAGCTCGAGCGGCAGCAGGCGCATCGGACATGCCGAAACGCATTTTCCGCAGCGGATGCAGGCGGACGGCTCCGAGAGGCGCGCCTCCTTCTCCGAGAAGGCGAGGATCGCGTTGTTTTGCTTTAAGACATAGAGATCGTCGGTCGGCAGGGAGACGCCCATCATCGGGCCGCCCATGAGGAGCTTGCGCGGTTCCTCTTTATAGCCGCCGACAAAGTCGATGACGTCCTTGATCGGCGTGCCGATCGGGACGATGACGTTCGAGGGGTTCTTGATCGCCGAGCCGTCGATCGTCAGCCGGCGGGATACCAGCGGCATGCCGGTCTTGAGATAGCGGGAGATGAACGCGATCGAGCCGACGTTCATCACGAGACATCCCGCGTCCGAGGGCAGTCCGCCCATCGGTACCTCGCGCCCGGTACAGGCTTTGATCAGGATCTTCTCGGCGCCCTGAGGATAGGTCGCCTTGAGCGGCAGGACGCGGATCTCGTCGCCGATATCCATTTTGCTGTCGGCGATCTCGCGCAGAGCTTTGATCGCGTCGGGCTTGTTGTTCTCGATGCCGATGATCACGCGGTGGATGCCGAGGAACTCCTTGACCGTCATGATGCCGGAGATGATGTCCCAGCTGTTCTCGAGCGCCTCGCGGTGGTCGGAGGTGATGTAGGGTTCGCACTCGGCGACGTTGATGATCATGGTGTCGACATGCTTGTCGGCGGGGATGTTCAGCTTGACGGCGGTCGGGAAGCCCGCGCCGCCGAGACCCACCAGTCCCGATTCGCGCACCGCCGTGATCAGGTCGGATACGCTGTTCACCTCGGGCGGCTTGATATCGGGCGAGACGCGCTGTTCGCCGTCGCTCTCGATGAAGATCGCGTCGAGGCGATTGCCGTCGGGCATGGTGATCTTGTCGATCTTCTTGACTGTGCCGGATACGCTTGCGTGGATAGGTGCGCTGACAAAGGCGTCGCTTCTTGCGATGCACTGACCGACGTCGACGGTGTCGCCGACCTTGACCAGCGGTACGCACGGCGCGCCGATATGCTGGTTCATGGGCAGGGCGACCATCGCGGGTACCGGCATATGCAGGCTCTCTTTGTGCGCGGTGTTCTTGTTATGCGGAGCGTGTACCCCTCCCCGTGTGGGATAGGGTCGCTTTGGGAAGCTCAGTTCCGCCATATAAATTCCCCCTTTGTTGGTGAATGAAATTAGTATATGAAATGTATCTCGCTGACGCTCGGTCATTTGATACAATTCCTCAGTCTCGTCGTCGTTCGCCGTACTCGTTGAGGGCTGTCAAGCGTGACCGCCCTCGTACTCGCGTGGCGACTCCTCCTCTCCCCAAAAAGCAGGCATTTTGGGGACCCCGAAGGTCGACAGCTCTCCTCTGTATGGGTGTTGTGTCCCAAATCAAGATTTGGACAACACCTCACCTTTACCAAAGGGAGCCTTGTGAATGCCATAATACATCACCCTATATAATAACATTATAGATGCAAGATTTCAATATGTATAATCCAACAACTCTGCGAAAAAATAGAAATGATATCAAGAAAAAGGTTGGATGGATATGCAGTTTTTGAACGCGTTTTTGGTGGGCGGCTTACTGTGCCTGATCGGTCAGGTGTTGATCGACAAGACCTCGCTGACGCCCGCAAGGATCCTCACGGGCTATGTCGTGGCAGGCGTGGTGCTGTCGGCGGTCGGCGTGTATGAGGTGATCGCGGATCTCGGCGGAGCCGGCGCGAGCGTTCCGCTCTCGGGCTTCGGTCACCTGATGGCACAGGGCGTCAGAGACGCTGTCGACAGCGACGGCGCGATCGGCATCCTCACGGGTGCGCTGACCTCGGCGGCGGCGGGCATCGGCGCGGCGATCGTGTTCTCGCTGACGGCAGGTTTGATTTCAAGACCGAAAGAAAAATGATTGATTCTTGACCGTGGCAGCGGTATAATAGGGGTAATTCAATCAAGAGGTATGGTATGGACAGAAATTATCCCAAGGTCACGGTCAGTAAAAAATGTGAGAAGTTCATCAAGGGCGGTCATATCTGGGTCTACTTTGACGAGATCAAACATATCGACGGCGAATATCAAAACGGCGACATCGTCGATGTGTTCACCGAGAAGGGAAAATATCTCGGCTCGGGGTACATCAACGATAACAGTAAGATCCGTGTGAGGATTATCTCGAAGAACCCGAACGACAAATTCGACGAAGCGTTCTATCGTCGCAGGATCGACTATGCGCTCGACTATCGCGAGACGGTCATGGGTGAGGACTTTTCGTCGTGCCGCCTGATCTTCGGCGAAGCGGACAGCTTTCCCGGACTGACAGTCGACAAATTTGAAAACGTGCTGGTGACGCAGGTGCTGTCGCTGGGCGTCGATCGGATCAAGGACATGATCTTCCGCGGTCTGGTGGATTCGCTCAGAGCGAGAGGGCATGAGATCGCGGCGATCTATGAGCGCAACGACGTCAAGGTGCGTGCGCTCGAGGGACTCGAAGAGTATACCGGCTTTTATCATATGGACGGACTCAGGGACGACCTCAGCGGCGAGGTGACGATCACCGAGAACGGCATCCGATACATCGTCGACTATGTGAACGGTCAGAAAACAGGCTTCTTCCTCGACCAGAAATACAACCGCCGAGCGGTCGCGAAGATCGCGAGGGGCAAGCGGGTGCTGGACTGCTTCACCCACACGGGAGCCTTTGCGCTGAACGCCGCGACGACTGCCGCGCATGTGACGGCGGTGGATATCTCTCAGACAGCGGTCGATATGGCAAAGCGCAACGCAGAACTCAACGGCTTTGAGAACATCGACTTCGTCAAGGCGGATGTGTTCGATCTGCTCACGCAGATGGCGCAGGAGAAAAAGCACGACTACGACATGATCATCCTCGATCCGCCCGCATTCACCAAGTCGCGCTCGGCGACAAAATCCGCCGAGAGAGGCTACAAGGAGATCAACCTAAAGGCGATGAAGCTGCTGCCGAGAGGCGGGTACCTCGCGACCTGCAGCTGCTCGCATTTCATGACCGACACGCTGTTTCGCAAGATGCTCTATTCCGCGGCGGCTGATGCGAACGTCAGCCTCAGACAGATCGAGTGCCGCCAGCAGAGCGCTGATCACCCGATCCTGTGGGGCGTGGAGGAGACCGATTATCTGAAGTTTTATATCTTCCAAGTGGTATAAATCAATTAACAACGGACAGTTGACAATTGACAATTAAGGATGGACTCCGTCCACACCGGATCCCTATGCGGGACGATGTGGGCATCGTCCCCTACGGGAAAAGGTAGGTATGCTTCGCGGTGAACGATATCGGTTACCGGGGCTTTCTCTCCCTCCGTCTCTTTCAGAGGGAGACTTTGATGACAACATACTAATACTAATTTCAAATAAAACCCTTAAACATCTATTGCGTTAAATTCCGCATAGCTGCGTTGTCGATCTTGACAGGCGCCAGCCTGCCTGCGATCTCCGCCTTGCTCTGCGAAATTTTCCGCAAATATCTTGTTTAAGCGTTTTAATTGATATTAGTATAAAAACGCTTCCGATAGAGATGTCGGAAGCGTTTTTTGATAGGATTATGATTTAGAATTTGCCGCCGGAGCCGCCGAAGGAATCGCCGCCGGTGGAGTGGGTGCTGCTGCCGGAGCTGCTCTTCTCGCGGCGTGTGCGGGACACGGTGGAGTAGAGGTAGGTATCGCGCGACTGGGTGACGTTCATGCTGCCGCTGCGGACATAGCTCGCCGCACCGCGCTGCATCGCGACGGTCTTGAGCTTTGAGCGGATCGCGGACATGATCAGCATCGCGATCACAAAGCCGATGAGGATCGCCAGCGGGAGCATATACCACTTTAAGTGGGGCTGCATATAGTACGCGGACTTGTCGATGAACTCCTTCGCCGCATCATAGTAATTGCCGCTCTTGAGATAGGGAAGGATCGCCTCCTTGATCTCGTCGATCTCGCTGTCCTTGAGCTTTTTGATACAGTCGCCGTGGGTGGAGATGTGGTAGTCGCGGTCGCCCTCAACGCCGTTGTCACAGATCAGAAGCAGGACGGAAGCGTCGTTGTAGTTCTTGATGTGGGCATAGTCGGCGTAGCTCTGGGCGGAGTAGCCCTCGAGGTCGCGGGTGGTGTAGATGATGATATCACATTTCTGTTTCTCGCCGGCGGTCTTCGCAAGCTCGGTCAGAGCAAGCACCTGATCGGAGGTGTAGAAGCCCGCGTTGTCGACGACCAGTCTGCCGTCGCTGGTGGGCTGAGCGGAGGCGGGCAGGATCGCGACAAAGAGGATCGCAATCACGAACAGAAGGGAGCATACACGTTTTGTCATTTTCATGTCGCCCTCCTTACAACAGCTGCCACAGCCACATGCCGCCGTAGATCAGGGCGGAGGTGATCGCTGTGATCAGGGCGCCGAACCGCCAGAACTTGCCCCAGTCGGTGGGCAGGTTGCCGACGAATTTGCCGGTCTGGCCGTTCATGGCAAAGGTATATTTCTCATCCTTGTAGGTGGTGTTGAGGATCCACACCGGATAGAGGGCGTACTTGGTCTTGCCGTTATGTAAACGGATGTTGGTCGCCTCGGGCGTGACGGTCGCGTAGCCCATGACGGTATCGCGGAAGGCGTCCTCGGTGGTGGCTTTGACGCGGTCGTTCGCGCGGGTGACGCTCTGCTCGGCGTCAACGTCGTATTTGTCGGCGAGGTAGCCCGCGAGGTACGCGGTCTGGAAATCTACGGCGCCCGAGAAATCGTACGGCTCGACGCTTTCCATCAGATCGTCCGCCATTCGGGTGGAGCCGTCGACCGGAACGTGGTCGAAGCCGATGCCGCCGGCACGATAGACGGAATAGTAGCTGGTCTCGACATAGTCGTAGTTCGAATCCGACCACGCGCGGGTGCGGGTGGCGCGGTAGCGGATATCGGCGTCCGCGTCGGCGTCGAACAGCCAGAACGGGACATAGATGCCCTTGACCTCCTCGAGGTGGTTCTCGTCCTTGAAGACCTTGGGCAGGAGGAACTTGCCGGAGAGGTGCTTTTTGAGTCCCTCGACGGCGGCTTCCTTGTTGAGCTTGAACGGGATGACATAGTCGGGCTTGAGACTGCCCTTGAACTGGTGCATCATGACGACCGGGTTGCCGCAGTAGGGACACTCGGTCGCGGCGGTGTTCTCGTCACAGATGATTTCGCCGCCGCAGCTGTGGCAGATATAGGAACGCAGGGAATCCTCCTCATGCTCCGTCCACCGGGAGCCGGCGTCGGTGTGCCAGTCGAGGTTATCGGTACCCTCGCT
>JAFSRK010000076.1 GCA_017446165.1 Ruminococcus sp. | reverse complement strand
ATACGATCCAGGGCAGCAGAGGCAAGCCCACCAACAGCGAATTCATCGCCATGATATCGGATAAGCTGAGACTGCAAATGAAGAACGCAAGCTAACAGAGAAGGGACTGCTCCGGCAGTCCCTTTACGTTTATTTATCGGTAAAGTCGTAGGTACCGGTGACTTCTGCGTTGCCCCCGAGATCGGCATAGATGGTGACGATACTGTAGTGAGGCTCGGCGTCGGGAACGATCGGCGTGACCTTGCACAGGATCTTGTAATTGTAGCCCGCGACGACCTGCATCCCGAGCAGCGCTTTCGGTTCGCATGCAGCGCCGTCCGAATCGGCATATGCCTTTTCGACTGTCGCTTTGACGTCATCGGTCACGATAGGATCGGTCGGCTCTCCCCAACCGCCTGAAACCGGATTATCAGGGTCATAAGGCTCGGGTGCAGTGATATTGCTTTCTAGTATACCTGTCACAGAAGCGTGTCCCTCCAAGTCCTCATACACGGTAACGAGAACATAGGTGGTCACGGCATCGGGAACGGTCGGCGTCATCTTGCAGAGGACGCGGTGATTGGTTCCCGCTACGAGCTGTGAGGCAAGGTACGCGACAGGCGTCAGCTGAACGCCGGTCGTCTGCTCGGTATTGAGCTTGTCGAACAGCGCCTTAACTTCGTCGGTGATCACAGGAGAATCCGCCTCTGTCCAGCCGCCGGTCATCGGGGTTACGGCTTCGGTCGCCTCGGTTGCCGCAGCTTCGGTCTTTTCCTCGGTGGCTTCGTCGGTGAGGGTTCCCTTTTTGTCACCGTTCTCAGAGCATGCCGCGAACGATAATACCAATAATCCGATCATGATAATACTTATAATTCTTTTCAAGAACAATCCCTTCTTTCATAGTTTCTATACTATCAGTGCAAAAAAGTTGTCAAAGTGTTGCGCTTCAAGGGAATTTTTCGACAAATCCATCATAACATGAAGAAACCCCGCCGTCAACAGAATTCGCAGTCAAATCGTGTTGACAGTGGGGATCGGCGGGTGGTATAATAACCATATAAATGACGGATAAGGTGGTGTCGGGATGGCTTTTGATACGTTTGACGAAGGGATCAACTTGGGCGGTATGCGCTCGAAAACCGAGATTCGCACGCTGATCTGTTACCTCTACAGAAGCGTAAACCTGCCGATGAGCAAGGAGATCATCGTCAACGCCCTGATGGAGAAGGGCTTGGCGAACTACTTTGAGACCAGCTCGTGCTTTGACGATCTCGCAAGACACGGCAACATCGAGCCGATCGAGGAAAACAGCCCTCTCTATCACAACACACCGAACGGCGATATGATCGCGACACAGCTCGAGGATACCCTCGCCCCCACCGTCAAGGAACGCGCGACCGAATGTGCGCTGAGTCTCTTGAAGCAGCAACAGGTCGAGAACGACAACAAGGTGACCATCGAGAAAGCGGAGAACGGCTATACCGTCAACTGCTCGATCTCGGGCGGCGATATGGATCTTCTGCGATTCTCGCTCTATGTTCCCGATATCACCCAGGCGCGGCTGATCCGCAAAAACTTCTACAAGAATCCCGAGATGTTCTACTCCGTGATGATCGCGATGCTCACGCGCAACAAGCGTGCCGTCACCGAGATCCTCGATGAATTAGGGTCGGTCATTTAAAAAGCAGATAACAGAACCATCAGCGCGACGCCGGGGATCCCGCCTGCGGCTGAGACCGTCAGCGACAGCTCCGTAACGGGGACATAGACGGTCGTCAGCGTTGAGATCAGATTGACGACGCCGAGCGTCAGCACGCCGACAAGCATAGACAGAAAAGCCCTCTTGAAGGGCTTTTTCTTTTTGGCAGCGTAGTGGATAAACGAGAAGATCAGAAATATCGCAACAAGAATCAGGACGGATCTCATGGTATGAACTCCCAACAAAAAAGGACTATCGGATAAGCCCGATAGTCCATTTTATGCTTGTTCAGTCGATATTATTCAGCGGTGTCGGCAGTATCCGAAACAGCCTGGTCGGGAGTCGCAACATTAGCGGCGTCCGCTGACTTCGTGCTGAAATATGCGAATACGTTCAGAGCGAGAACGATGACGACAAAGCCGATCGCGAACCACTTGGTCGCGCGGGAAAGGAACGCGTCATAGGAACGCGCTTTATTCTTCGAGAAGAAAGTATCTGCACCGCCGGATACAACACCGACGCCCTGCTGGTTACCTTCCTGCAGGATAATGACAACGATCATGACAATGGATGCGATGATCAGTAAAATTCCAAGTACGATTTCTAAGACTGACATTTATCTCTTTCCTTTCAAATACATCTTCATAGGCAAAGATAATTGTAACACAACAATTCGCAGATTGCAAGCATTATTTTCGGGATTGTTGAAAAATGTTGAGAAGTCATACTAAGTAGCAATAAAAGGCTTTAAAAAGATATTAGCGGGGAATTTCGCAGAACAAGGCGGAGGGCGCAGGCAGGCTTGAGGTGTTGTCCAAATCTTTGATTTGGCTAACAACACCCATGCAACAACACTCCAAGAGCGAAGCGATTGGCTTAGTGTCACTGCTGGCGCCTGTCAAGACTGACAACGCAGTTATGCGGAATT
>JAFSRK010000075.1 GCA_017446165.1 Ruminococcus sp. | reverse complement strand
GGACGACCGCCGGGATTGAAGGTGTTTCCGCCGCCGGCGCCGGGATCGGAGCCGCTGGTGCTGCCGCCCGCGGCGTTCACACCGTCGTCGCTTGCGACAACATACTGGCGACCGGAATAGATGTAGACGGTGCCGCCCTCGAGTCCCTCATAGGAGTTGTTGATGGTGATATCGGGATCGCGGTCATAACCGCCCTGTGTGCCGATGGTGAGGGAGGTGTCGCCGTGCATGCCGTCGTCGCCTGTCTGAATGGTGAAGGTGCCACCTGTCACGGTAGCGTATGCGTCGGAGTGGACTGCGTCGTCGCCCGTATTCAGCACAAAGGTACCGCCCGTGATGTTGAGTTCAGGCTCAATCCCCGCTTCCTCGGCACGGTCGCCGGACGCCTTCAAACCCTTACAGCTGTATTCGTTTGCGAGGGTGTCGTTCCACACGCTGTAGCCCTTCCATGTGCGGATATCAAAAGTACCGCCGTTGATGTTCAGCGCGGTGTCGCCTTGGATGCCGTCGCCGTCAACGTCGATGTCAAAGCTGCCGCCGTTGATGGTCACGGTGCCTGCCGACTCGGTGTCAATAGTGGTTCCTTCGGTTTCATCGGTCGCGTCGGGAGCGCTCTTGATACCGTCGTTCGCGGCTTTGATCACATAGGTACCCTGATTGATGACGATACTGCCGTCACAGCCGATACCGTTGTTGACCGCCGCGCCCGAGGTGGTCGCGCCGTAGTATTTCGCGTTGCCGCTGATGTCGATTTTTCCGCTGCCGTTAAAGATCAGCTCGGCTGTCGCGCCGCCCTTGATACCGTTCTTCGCGTTGGCGACGATGTTCAGGTTACCGTCGCCGCAGAAGGTCACTGAGGAACCGCTCTTGACCTTGATCGCCGCGCCCTCAAAGGCTTCTGCTACGGTAGTGTCGGTGGAGGTTTCGTTCGCGGGATCCTCGTTATCGGTGATGGTGGAGGTACCCTCGAGATGGATGTTGACCGTCGCCGACTTCTTGACGACGATCGGCGCGGTCGTCGAGGACGAAAGCGTCAGATCATCGAGGATGAGCGTGACGTTGCTCAGCCCCTTGCTGACGATGATCGCGCCCTCGGAGCAGCTTCCGCCGATGCGATAGGTGCCTGCCGTCGTGACGGTCAGCGTGGTGCCGTCAATGGTGTAGCCGCTGCCCGCCGAGGTCTCGGTGATACCGCTGTTCGAGAAGGTCAGCGCAGCGCTCTCTTCGACAACAGCAGAGGTGGATGCCGTGTCAGCCGTCGCCGCCATCGCGCTGACGGCGAGAGGTAATACCAGCATGAGAGCCAGTATGATGGATAAGATTTTTCGGGTCATAATGAATCTCCTTTCAACCGTAATGGATGAAAAATTGTTCCGATCAGGGTTACATCTGCACCATAACATAATCAAAAAGGATATTCAAGGATTCTCACAAAGCTTTCAGGTAACTTTCACACAACCGTCACATTCGGCATCCGGTGTTTGCCTTAAAAAGCAAAATCGCCGCAAACGAGTGACGTTTGCGACGACGATGGAGCTGATGACCAGATTCGAACTGGTGACCTCGTCCTTACCAAGGACGCGCTCTGCCTGCTGAGCTACACCAGCATTTCACAATGCTAGATTATTCTATCACAAAGTTTTGAAAAATTCAATACCTAATTTCAAATATTCTTCAAGTTCTCGTGTTTTTTCCGAAAAATACCGCATAAAAGTGTTTTCAAATACATTTCGCATGATATGCAACACTATTTTCAGTGAGGATCTTCGGTCGGATCAAGGTCTGATCATCGTTATCAAGGCTGCCTTATCCGAGGGAGCGTGTTTTGTTCACAAATTATTCTTATTTCGAAAAAAGCCTTGTCTTATTTTGTCAAATACTGTATAATAACTGTATAAAATGCAGAAGTACGGGCAACCCGCGGATCGCTTTCAGCGCGTTGTCCGCCCGCTCCCGACAGGAGGTTTGTATGAAAAAAAGAATCCTATCCCTGCTGCTCGCGGCTGTGATGCTCACCGGAACGGTCACCGCGGCAGGCGCGGCAGTGGTCGAGCTTGCACCCGACACGGCAGAGGTCACCGAACAGCCGACTGCCGCAGAGCCGACCGAACCCGCGTCCGAGATCGCGACCGAAGCGGCAGCGGCGGAAACCGAACCCGCCGCCGAAGCTTCCGTTATCCGCCGTGTGCAGCCTGAGCCAGCGCCCACCTCGGCGAGCATCCCCGCGATCACCCGCATCGCCCCGAGCGCGAACGGCTTGAAGCTGAGCTGGACGCCGTCCGACGACGCCGACAAATACATCGTCTTTCTGCGCCGCGCGGACACCGGCGGCTGGAAGAAGCTCGGCACAACGACCGCGACCTCCTTTGATCACAGGGGGCTTGTGAACGACACCGACTATACCTACACCGTTCGCGGCGCAAACAGCCGCGGCAGCTTCGTCACCGATTACGACCGCGAGGGTGCGACCTTTCACTATTTTGCGATCCCGAGGATGACCCGCATCGAAAGCACCAACGGCGGTCAGAAGCTCTATTGGGATCCCGTCGACGGCGCCGAGTTCTACATGGTCTACATCAAGACCGCGAGCGGCTGGATCAAAGCCGGCACCACCGAGACGCCCTACTGCATCAACTCCCGCGTGACCTCCGGTAAGAGCTACACCTACACCGTCCGCTGCTGGGATCTGAACGACGAGATCCCGCTGAGCTATTACAACACCAAGGGCTTCTCCGGCGTCTATATCGGCACCCCTCAGATCACCGCCTTCAACGCGATCAAGGATGGCGTGACGATCAGCTGGGACGCGGTCGACGGCGCGGCGAAGTACGCCGTTTTCCAGAAGACATCCTCCGGATGGCGGCGCATCGGCGTCACTGACAAGACATCCTACAGCCACACCGGACTCAAAACCGGCTCGACCTACACCTACACCGTCCGCTGCATGAACAGCGGCAATCAGTACATCAGCGGCTATAACACACGCGGCAAAAGCTTCACCGTGATCAAGCCGCCGACCGTCACCGACATCAGCTACAGACAGCTCAAATACACGGTCAAGTGGAATATGCAGCGATCCGCCGCCTCCTACCGCGTGTATCGCAAGGAACTCGGCGGCAAGTGGAAGTACCTCGGAAAATCCGACACCGACTCCTTCACCGATTCCACGGCAAAGAAAACCGGCGTCTACACCTACACCGTCCGCAGCGTGGACGCAAACGATAACTACCTGACCTACTATACCGATACCGAGAAGTATTACAGTATGGGTCTGTTCATCATCGGACTCAACGACTCAGCCCCGAACACCTATCCTCACTACACCTGTGAGGTGACCGAGGACGAGCTGCGCACGATCGTAGCCCGCACCGCCGACGGATGGCTCGGCGCGGTCGAGGGCGACGTCTATCACCGCGACATCCTCAGATACTACAACACCTACCGACCGCTCGCGGTCGATTACTCCATGCAGCTCCACGACGCATGGTGCGCGGCGTTCACCAGCGCGGTATGGATCCGCACCGGCGTCGCGCCGTACATCGGAACCGAATGCGGCTGCGGCAGATTCATCGACGTCGCCAAGGATCACAACATCTGGGTCGAGTCCGACGGCTATGTCCCGAAGGTCGGCGACGCGATCATCTACTACTGGAGCGATTCGGGCGTCGGCGAGCTGACCCACGGCGCAGACCACATCGGCATCGTCACCGCCGTCAACGGCAACGATTTCGTCGTTACCGAGGGCAACACCGGCACCGGCTATGTCGGTCAGCACGACCGCGTCGTCAACGGTCGGTTTATTCGCGGCTACATCGCTCCGAACTACGCCCTGATCGCGCAGTACCTCTCCCTGAGAGCGCGCATCATCGGCAGTTGATCCCAAAAAGCAACAGCGCTTCCAACGTCGGAAGCGCTGTTTTTTTCGGGTGCGGGTGTCCCCGCCCTCAATTGTCAATTGTCCATTGTCAATTGTATCACTCGTCAAGACCGATACCTCAACAGTTTGTCTTTTCGCGTATATTCCTTCGTTTCCTTCGCGACGACCCCGCCCAGCAGGAAGAGCGCCACAAGGTTCGGGAACGCCATCAGTCCGTTGAAGATATTCGCGATGCCCCACACCGCGTCGAGCGTGAGATACGATCCGAGGAACACCGCACCGATATATAACCACCGAAAGACGACCATCACGGTCTTGTTATCCGTCAGGTATTCAAGACACCGCTCGCTGTAGTAGTTCCAGCCGAGGATGGTGGTGAACGCGAAGAACGACAGGCACAGCATGAGGATGAATGCCGACACGTTCCTGTCGAACGGCAGACCGTGTTGCCACGCATAGGTGGTGACCTTTGCGCCGTCGATATTCTGACCGCTGTTCCACGCGCCCGTCACGATGATCGACAGTCCCGTGATGGTACAGATGACGATGGTGTCGATGAACGTACCCGTCATGGTGACGTGCCCTGTCTGACCGGATCCTTGGTCTTGGCGCTCGCGGCGGCGATGGGAGCCGAGCCGAGACCCGCTTCATTCGAGAAGATGCCCCTGCCGACGCCTTTCTGGATGACGGTCTTGAGCAGCAGGCCCGTGATCGCGCCGCCGACTGCGGAGGGATCGAATGCACTTCTGAAAATCAGCCCGAGTGACTCGGGGATCGCCTTGTAGTTGCCGATCAGGATGATCAGCGCGAACACGATGTAGGTGACCGCCATGAACGGCACGACGATCTCCGACACCTTCGCGATACGCTTGATGCCGCCGATAATGACTAACGCCGCACAGAAGGTGACGACCACACTGACGATGACCGTGGTGAGCGTGATCTCGATCGGACCGAGCGTGAACAGCACGCCCTTTTTATCGTAGTCAAAAAGGTTCTGTGCCGCCTCGTAGATGCCGTTGACCTGCGTCATCGTGCCGATACCCAACAGTCCCGCCACTGCGCCGAAGAACGCGAACAGCTTTGCCATCCATTTCCATTTTTTGCCCAGACCGTTTTCGATGTAGTAGAACGGACCTCCGAGGAAGTGTCCCTTGGTCGGTTCCTCCCTGAACTTGACCGCTAAAACGCCCTCGGCGTATTTGGTCGCCATGCCGAAGAACGCCGCAACCAGCATCCAAAGCAGCGCTCCGGGACCTCCCGCAACGATCGCCGTCGCGACGCCGACGATGTTGCCGGTACCGATGGTCGCCGACAGCACGGTACACAGCGCGCCGAACGAGCTGACCTCGCCGACGCCGTCGTCCTCGTTTTTGACCATGTATTTCAGCGCGCGTCCGAGATAGCGCACCTGTACGAAGCGGGTGCGAACGGTCAGATACAGCCCGACCGCGAGGATCAGTCCGATCAGGACCCAGCCCCATACCCAGCCGTCCACGGTATTGATGATGCTTTCAAAGGTCAAGCTCTTTCCCCCTTATTGTTTTTCAATCACTCCCGTATTCTACCATAAAAAACCACCGTTCGCAATCTTTTCCTCATGAACTGTCATACTGTTATGTAGTGACCGTTTGTCAATAGGCAAAAGTCACAAAAGTAAAAAGGCAGAGGGCGCGTGACAGGAGCCGGTAACAGAAGAATCGGAATTGGCCGGTCTGTTATACGTGGATTGGATACCGCGAGGCTAATGG
>JAFSRK010000074.1 GCA_017446165.1 Ruminococcus sp. | reverse complement strand
TTGAGATGCAGGGTGCTGTTCTCGACAGAACCAAGACGCTTGGCTACGGTGACGACGAGTGTTATTTCCACCTCATGAGCAAAGAGAGAGCGAAGGAGATTGGCTTCGTCAAAAGCCCGGACGCAAAATAGTAAAGGCAAAAACTGTTCTTCGCTATCCCGCTATTAGGCAGCATAGCATAGGAAAAAGCTTCGGACGTTTTTCTCCGAAGCCTTTCCCTATATTATTGTGTTTAATACGAATACATACAAAAAACACCCCACCTGCTCACGCGATGTGAACAGGCGGGAAAATTTTATGCCGTAATCGGAATATTCTCTGTTTCCTCCATACCGAGGAAGAACCGGCGGATATTCATAGTCAGTTTGATATTCAGGTCATAGTTGCGGTAAACGTCAATTCGTTTGATCATCAAATTGACGATCATCTTTTTTGCTTCAATGGTATAGCAATCATAAAAGCCCGATTGTCGGCAAAGGTTGTGTCCTCTCGGATAATCGGGCTTTTTCCTTTACGAAAACGGTTGATACTTACTTTACAAAAGGCGCGTTGTACTCCTCATTGATCTCGGCGATCTCCTTTTTTCCGTCGATATACGGTTGATAGAGGCTTTCGATCCTGCCGCCGCCGCGGTTGTCGCAGCCGGAGCAGAACTCACATTCCGCGCCACAGCTGCCCCACAGGGCTTTTCTCACGATCTCTTCGCGTTCCTCACGCGTGGTGTCCTTGATCAGAATGGATTTCATAAACGGTCATCTCCTTTTTCGAGTAAGAATAGTATACCCTTTGTTGTACAGCTTTATGATTAGTCCGACGGCGACAGCGGCGATGATACTGCCCTCTCTCACGCCCTTGAGCTCACCTAAGAATACAAGACAGACGACTGCCGACAACACAATATAAACGACATCAAAAATGATCTTGATATTCTCATATCGTCTGCCCGTGACCTGACTGATCGCGCGATTCATCGCTTCACCGGGGAGCATGGCGACGCCACCCTTGAACTGGAGCCAGATCCCGAATGCGAGCACAAAACAGCTAAAAGCAAGATAGAGCAGTTGCTCTGCATAATTGCGCACAGGGATATCGCGGATCAAAAAACAGGAAAGATTCGTCAGATAGCCGTAAACAAACGCCAATACCGTTTGGATGACGATCTCAACGGGTTTGCTTTTTCGCCGAAGCAGGGCAACCTGTACCGCGATCTGGATCACGCTGAGTACATTCAGCCAGCCGCCGAAGGAAAACAGATCGCTGACCAGCGATACCGAATACGGCACCGACGCTACCGGAGAGGTTCCCAACCCTGCCTTGGTCGAAAAGGCAACGCCCATCGAGGCGATGAAGAGTCCGATCAGGAACAGCAGATATTGTTTGATCGTTTTGACGATTCTGTCACGGTTCATATACATTCCTTATTGATCTTCTTACAGATGTGATCATTTAGCGGTTTAAAGTTATAAAGCATTATATCATATTATCAATAAAAATGCAATCAAAATACTTTTGCCGAAACTCTTGACAAAAGAGAAATACAATTATATAATTAACCTACTATGTAAATAGGTAAATAGAAGGCGATAGGATGACAAAAGCAAACTGTATGTTCCACATGATGCTTTGCGGTATGGGTATGCCGTCTTGTTCCGTGCGCCGAAAATCAGCCTCAACCGATTGAAGGAGTTTACTGATCATCTGTCGGGGCGTGTAAGCGTCCCTTTTTCAATATATGGAGCTTTATTATGTGCGAAATCTACGGTTTCTCGGGTCATCGGGAAAAAGAATTGAATAACGATCTGCGGGAGTTTTATTCCCACGCCTGCCGTCATCCGAACGGCTGGGGACTCGCTTTGCTCGATCACAGCGTTCCCGCAATCACGCGCGAGGTATGCCGCGCCGATCGCAGTACGCTTCTGAGCGAACGGCTCAGTCTCCCGGTTACAGCAAAAACCGCGCTGGCGCATATCCGCCTCGCAACCGTCGGCAACGAGGATTACGACAACTGCCATCCCTTTACCGCCGTCGATCATAGCGGCAGGAGCTGGACGCTGATCCATAACGGCACGATATTTGAGAGCGATAAGCTGAACAAATATGTCTTTCGCCAGAAGGGTGAGACCGACAGCGAGAGGATCCTGCTCTACCTTGTCGATCGGATCAATGAGGCGACCGCAAAGGCTAAAAAAGAATTGAACGCGGAGGAACGCTTTGCGATCCTAAACGACATTGTCAGTAGTAGCTCACCGAAAAACAAGCTGAATCTGCTGATCTGCGACAGTGAGCTTCTCTACGCTCATACGAACTTCAAGGATTCTTTGTATGAGCGCAAGGACGGTGACGGCGTGACGATATCGACCTGTCCGCTGACTGACAGCGGATGGCGTCCTGTTCCGTTCACTACGCTGATCGCGTACCGTGAGGGAGAGCGCGTCTTCACCGGTACCGATCATCATCACGAATACCTCTTTGATCCGTCAAGCTACAAGCCCCTATATCTTGCATATTCCGGACTGTGATCCCCTCATTTTACGATAAGGAAGGAAAAATATGAAAAGCCACGCAAAGGAACTGATCCGACAGCGGTTTATCGAACCGACAACGTCGCCGAGGACGAACTATATCGGCATCGAGATCGAGATGCCTGTCGTATCCCTGAAGGGAGAGAAAACCGATCAAAGCGTCAGCGCCGCTGCGCTGAAGGACGCGGCGCGGCGCTTTGGCTTTACCGAAACCAAGCATGATGCTTTCGGCGTATGCCATGAGGCGGTATGCGAGGAGACAGGCGACGTGTTCTCCTTTGACTGCTCGTACAATAACTTTGAGATATCGCTGGGCAAGGTGCGAACCCTGCACGAGGCGCAGGCGCGCTTTACGGATTACGTCAGCTATATCAATACGTTTCTGAGAGAGCGCGGTCACCTGCTGACGGGCATGGGGATCAATCCCTTTTACCGAAAGAATGATACGAGCTTTGTCCCCTCGCCGCGTTATCAGATGCTCGAGGGCTATTTGCGGAAAAGCCGCGAGTGGAAGCACGACGGCGGTTTCCATCCCTACTGTGCTTACCCTACCTTTTCGAGTGCGTCACAAGTTCAGTTGGACGTGACAGAGGATCGTATGTGCGAGGTGATCGAGGCATTCTCTCTTGTTGAACCCATCAAGGCGCTGTTGTTCGCCAATTCCTATCTGCCCGATGAACCTGATTTTCTCTGCGTCAGAGATATGCTGTGGGAACGCTCCACGCACGGCGTCAATCCCAAGAACCTCGGCTTCTTTGAACCGCTCCCTCATACGAACGACGAGGTGATCGACTACCTGTCGGGGGTCAGCCTTTTCTGCGCCGAGAGAGACGACAAGTACCTGTTCTTCTACCCGATACCGTTTGAGAAATACCTCGAGCGGGAGTGTGTTGAGGGCGAATACTTTGACGGCGAAAAATATGTGAAGTACAAATTCAAGCCCTCACCCGAGGATATCCGGACACTGCGCACCTACAAGCAGATCGACCTGACCGCGCGCGGTACGCTGGAGTTCCGCTCCGCCTGTACCCAGCCGCTCTGTGACGCGATGACCGTCGCGGCGTTCCATCTCGGTCTGATGAGCCAAACCAAAGCGTTGACGGAGCTTCTGCGAAATGACCGTTATCTGTATCAAGGCAGCGAATCACCGTACACCTTGAGGAAGCGCTTCAATCGGAGAGACGCTTTATCGCAGGACGAACAGGCGCACCTGCGTGAGTTGGCGACAGCCGTTCTGCTGCTCGCGCAAAAGGGACTGCATGAGAGAGGTTTTTCGGAGAAAAGATATCTCGAACCGCTGTTCCGCCGCGCAGCGGCGTTTACTTCTCCCGCAAAAGAACTGATACAACAGCTCGAAAAGGGCGCAAATATCCATACCGTTATCGAGCAATACGCAAAGCTGTAGGTGACGTTATGAAAAGACAAATCATCGCGCCGGACGGAAAGCTCCTCACGGGAGAATTCGGACTCGAGCGCGAGACCCTGCGCGTGACCGGGGACGGTCATATGGCGCATACGCCGCACCCCTTTCAGAACGATCCCAATATCGTCAAGGACTTCTGTGAGAATCAGACGGAGATCAACACAGGCGTGCATACTTCTGCACAAGCCGTGATCGATGAGCTTGCCGTACATACCGAAAGGCTGAACAACATACTCAAAGAGCGCTGGGAAAGGCTGTGGCTGTACTCTAACCCTCCGCGTATCAAAAACGCCGACGATATCCCTGTCGCGTTATACGAAGGG
>JAFSRK010000073.1 GCA_017446165.1 Ruminococcus sp. | reverse complement strand
CCCCTCTGCTGTGTTCGGCGGGTTGATCTATCACACGATCTGTGAGGCAAAGAGCCAGTTTATGCTGCCGTTCTTCGTGATGCTGATACCGTTCGCCGTGTTCGGTATTCTGCACACGATCAGAGCAATACAAAAGAAAACCGACGGATTGTTCAGAGAGAACAAGTCGGTTGAATCGCAAGAATAATAGAATAACAGTTATAATGACAGCCGCTTCGTATAGGAGCGGCTGTTGTTGTATGGCGATAACAGAGAGGTTGAGATGCTTCGCGGAAAGCGGGATTTAAAGGAAAGGCTACAGGACGACGGACACGCGTGTCGGCATCGTCCCCTACGGATATGTATAACAATGAGAACAGTATGTAGGGGCGGATGCCCACATCCGCCCGGTGACAGAAACGTTGGTGATCCTATCTCAGGGAAAATCAAACATTTTCGTCCGTCATGCTGCGGGCGACCGACGATCACTGCTCGAACAGGCGAGTCGATATCGCCCCCTAAGTCGTAAAGGCGAATCAAGGACATCGAGGATCGTACCTACAATTCATACACAAAACAAAATGGGCTGCCGTACAGTTGTACGACAGCCCTGTGTTATTCAGTTAATACTGATGCGACAGATGCCTGATTACTCAGCGTCTGCGTAAGTGCAGTACATGAAGTACTTGTAACCGAGCGGGTTGGAGAAGAAGCCCTCAACGTTGGAATCGAGCATGTACAGATCGGTGTAGTAGTAGATCGGGCAGATACAACCGGTAGCCATGATCATATCCTCAGCCTTGTGCATCAGCTGATAACGCTTCTCGGTGTCGGTGCAGGACTTGATGGTGGAGATCAGAACGTCATAGGTCTCAGCCCATGTGCCGTTCTCAACCTTGGTCTCGTAACCGAGATCGGTCAGGTCGAGGCTGTAAGCCTTGACAGCGGCGTTGTCGCCCTTACCGAACTGAACGTCGTTGTTACCGGAAGCAGTGGTCCACATATCGAGGAAGCAGATCGGGTCGTTGTAGTCAGCGATCCAGCCGTTACGAGCGATAGAGAAGTCGCCCTGCTTACGGGTGTTCAGGAAGGTGTTCCACTCCTGGTTCTCGAGCTTCATGGAAACGCCGATGCTGTCGAACGCAGCCTGGATATACTCACCGATAGCCTGGTGACCCTCGGAGGTGTTGTACAGGTAGGTCAGAGACGGGAAGTTGGTGAACTTCTTGGTCTTCTCATCGTAGTTGTAGTACTTCTTCAGAGTCTCAACAGCGGAATCGAAGTTAGCCTGGAAAGCATCCTCAGCGGTGTTGAAGTAACCGTCATAGTCAGCGGAAACACCGGTGTTCTTGTAGAACTCGGAACCGTCGGCATCGGTCAGACCCATCGCAACGAAGGAGGATGCGGGAACCTGGCCGCCCTGAGCTACGTCGTTAACGATGTAGTTACGGTCGAGTACCAGAGACAGCGCGTTGCGGATCTCAGCCTTAGCAGCCTCAGCGTCAGCGCCGGTCAGAGTGGTGTCCTTGGGCAGGATGTCTTCGTTGATGTTCCAGCATACATAGTAGGTACCGATCTGGCCAACGATGTTGAATTCTTTCTCGTACTCCTGCTTGAGGGTAGCGATCTCATCGGTGGGAACGTCGTCGATCAGTTTCCAGTCGCCGTTCTTGAAGTTGGTCAGCTGGTTGTTAGCATCATCGGAGAGATAGAACTCGATGGTACCCATGGTGACCTCAGAAGCGTCAACGTGATCAGGGTTGTATTTCAGGGTGATCAGAGAATCATGATCCCAAGAATCGAGCTTGTACATACCGTTGCTGACATAGGTAGCAGGATCGGTAGCCCATGCTTCGTTCTTAACAACATCTTCACGAACCGGGAAGTATACCGGGAACGCAAGAAGCTCGTTCCAGTAAGGAACGTCGTTAGCCAGAGTAACGGTCAGAGTCTTGTCGTCGGTAGCCTTGACGTTCAGCTCAGCGTCGGGGTTAACAGGATTGCCTGCATCGTCGACCTCGGTCATAGCAGCATAACCGTCAACAACCTCGAACATGTAACCGTAGTCAGCAGCCAGCTCCAGAGAAGCAGCGCGCTTCCAAGCGAACTCGAAGTCCTTAGCGGTGACGTCCTTGCCGTCAGACCACTTCTGACCATCGCGGAGCTTGTAGGTGTAGGTAACGGTGCCGTCGTCGTTCTTAACGCCCTCGGTGAGTTCCTCGGCAGCGTCCGGAACGATGGTGAGCTTGCCGTTCTCATCCTGAGACCACTTAGCAAGACCGGAGAACAGATGGATCAGCAGAGTAGCGCCGTCAACAGCGGAGTTCAGCGCCGGGTCGATGGTGTCGGGCTCGGAAGCAAGACATACCTCGATGGTGTTGTCCGCAGGATTGACAGCCGCTTTCGCGTCGTCCTTCTTGTCGTCGCTCTTCTTATCGCTGTTGCCGCCGCAAGCCGCAAGGCTGACGACCATCAGTACAGCAAGAAGGAGAGCTAAAATTCTTTTCGTTTTCATTTTAGGTCATTCCTTTCAAAATATTTGAATTTATTCATGCAGGTACAGTTGTGCCTGCAAACCTAACAATAATCAGTTGATATCCTCGAGGCGATGGCAGGCAACGAAATGCTCGGTGCTTACCTCGCGGAACTCGGGCATGGACTCGGCGCACTTTTCTGTCGCATACTGACAGCGGGTGCGGAACGGACAGCCGGAGGGAGCGTTCAGCGGACTCGGAATATCGCCGGTGAGGACGATACGCTTGTTGGCACGCGCGACCTTCGGATCCGGAACCGGAACCGCAGACAGCAGAGACTTTGAGTACGGATGGAGCGGATGATCGTAGATCTCGGCGGCAGGCGCCAACTCGACCATCTTGCCCAGATACATGACGGCGATACGGTCGGAGATGTGGCGGACAACCAAGAGATCGTGCGCGATGAACAGGTAGGTCAAGCCAAGCTTGTCCTGCAGCTCATCGAACATGTTGATGACCTGTGCCTGGATGGATACGTCCAGCGCGGAAACAGGCTCGTCACAGACGATGAAATCGGGGTTGACCGCGAGTGATCTCGCGATACCGATACGCTGTCTCTGACCGCCGGAGAACTCGTGCGCATAGCGCGCTGCGTGTTCGCTGTTCAGTCCGACATAGCTCATCAGTTCAAGTATGCGTTCATGGCGCTCCTTCTTGGTGCTATAGAGCTTATGGACGTCCAGCGGCTCACCAATGATATCCGCTACGGTCATACGAGGATTCAGGGACGAATACGGATCCTGGAAAACCATGGTCGCCTTCTTGCGGAATTCTTTGATATCCGACTTGGATTTGACCTGCTTTCCGTCGTACCAGATCTCGCCGCCCGTGGGCTTATAGAGATGTAAAAGCGTTCTGCCGACCGTGGTTTTTCCGCAGCCGGACTCGCCGACAAGACCTAAGGTCTCGCCCTTATTGATCGAGAACGACACGCCGTCGACAGCCTTCAAGGGCTTTGAGCGGAACATTCCCGTATTGATCATAAAATATTCTTTGAGATCCTTGACCTCAATCAGCGGTTTCTTCTCAGCCAAGGTCTTCACCGCCTTCCTGTACATCGGACTCGATCTCGATGGTGCCGTTCTCGACGCCTTCCTTAATATTCATCCAGCAGGCAGCCGCATGATCGTCGTTGATTTGGATGCGATCGGCGCGGTGATGGATACAAATCTTCATCGCGTTGTCACATCGCGGCGCGAACGGACAGCCCTTGGGCATGTTCAGAAGGTCGATAGGAGTACCGGTGATGGGCTGCAGGCGATGTCCCGCCGTATCAGCCGTCGGGATGGAACGCATGAGGCCCTTGGTGTACTCGTGGCGCGGATTATAGAAGATCTCGTCCGCTGTACCCTGCTCACAGATAGAACCGGCATACATGACGATGACTTCGTCACACATCTGGGCAACGACGCCGAGGTCATGGGTGATCATGATGATCGCCATGCCCAGTTCCTTCTGCAGGGAACTCATCAGCTCGAGGATCTGAGCCTGGATAGTAACGTCAAGCGCTGTGGTAGGCTCGTCCGCGATCAGGATGTCCGGCTCACAGGCAAGCGCCATCGCGATCATGACACGCTGACGCATACCGCCGGAATGCTCGAACGGATACTGCTTCATGCGCTTCTCGGGATCGTTAACATTGACCAGTCGCAGCATCTCGACTGCGCGGTCGTAGGCTTCCTTTTTATTGCGGGGTGTGTGGAGCATGATCGCTTCCATCAGCTGTTTGCCAATGGTGTAGGTCGGGTTCAGCGAGGTCATCGGATCCTGGAAGATGATCGAGATCTTGTTTCCGCGGATATTCTTCATGACTTTTTCACCGGAGCCGACCAGCTCCTGACCGTCGAACTTGATCGAACCGCCGATGATCTTGCCGGTGCCGGCAAGAATCTGCATGATCGAATAAGCGGTGACGGATTTACCGGAGCCGGACTCGCCGACGATACCGAGTACCTTTCCCCTCTCAAGCTGGAAGGATACGTCGTTGACGGCTTTGACTTCACCGGCGTCGGTAAAGAAAGAGGTTTGGAGGTGATTAACTTCTAACAGTGCCATAAATCTACCTCCTTAATCATTCAGCTTCGGATCGAACGCGTCGCGCAGACCGTCGCCGAAGAGGTTAAGGCTGAGTACGATCAGAGAGATCATAATCGCCGGGATGACTAAGCGATAAGGATAGGTGCTGATGCCGTTGAGCGCATCGGAGGCAAGCGATCCGAGCGAGGGCATCGGAGCGTCAACGCCGAGTCCGAGGAAGGACAGATAGCTCTCGGTGAAGATCGCCGAGGGGATCTGGAGCGCCGCGGAAATGATGATAACGCTGATGCAGTTGGGGATCAGGTGCTTCTTGATGACCCAGCCGCCTTTAGCGCCGGTCGCCTTCGCGGAAAGGACATATTCCTGCTCACGCAGGGAGAGGATCTGTCCGCGTACCAGTCGGGACATGCCGACCCAGTACAACAGCGCAAATACGATAAACAGACTGATGATGTTCGATCCGATCGGTTCGAGGAACGTGCCGGTGAGATCGAGCGCTTGTTTGAGAACTGCCGACAGCAGGATGACCATCAGCATATCGGGCAGCGAATAGATGACGTCGACGATTCGCATGATGATCATATCGACCTTGCCGCCGAAATAACCGGATATCGCACCGATCAGCATACCGATGACCAGAACGATGACGGATGCGAAGAAGCCGACCGCCAGAGAGATACGGGTACCGTAGATGACTCGAATAAAGTAGTCACGACCGGATTTGTCCGTACCGAAAATGTGCGGGAACACGCTCTCGCCGTTATCGATCATTTCCTGCTCGGTCTTACCGTATTCGAACGGGCTGAGATTCTTATAGGAAGAATCAACAGGCTTGCCGGGCTGGACGCCGAGCTGCTGGTCATAGGAATACGGCCAGAAGAACGGGATGATAATGCTCGACAGGGTGATCACAGCAATGATGATAAAGCTGACGAACGCAACCTTATTTTTATACAGGCGACGGATACCGTCCTTGAAGAAGGTCGAGGACGGACGCATCTGTACCAGATATTCCTTTTCCTTGTCCGATGCGGGAATAAAGGAATCGAGGTCTACATGAAATGAGAACTTTTTCTTCACGTCTATCCCCCTTTATTCCAATGTGATACGCGGATCCACTACCTTGTAGAGGATATCCGTGACAAGGTTCATCACAACGATCAGAGCTGCAAGGATGATGGTGGTACCCATGATCAGCGGATAATCACGCGCGGTGATGCTGTTGACGAAAGCACGACCGATACCGGGAACGTTGAAGATCTTCTCAACGACCAGAGAACCGGTGACGATGTACGCGAGCATCGGACCGACATAGGTCAGTACCGGGATCAGCGAATTCTTCAGCGCATGACCGAAGATGATGCGGCGACCTGATACGCCCTTGGCGCGCGCGGTGCGGATATAGTCCTGACCGAGAACATCCAGCATGGAGGATCTGGTCAGACGGGTGATGTACGCCATCGGATACAGCGCCAGAGTGATAACCGGCAGCACCAGACCGCTCGCAGTGGTACCGTTCGCGGCAAACCACCCGAGCTTTTCCGAGAACACCAATAGCAACAGCGTACCCATGATGAACGATGGCATCGAAACGAACGCCGTTGTCAGTACCATTATAATTCGATCTATCAGCTTATTTCGTCGCAGCGCCGCTATGGCGCCGAACACAATGCCTAAGATCGTTGCGATACCGGCAGCGATCAAACCCAGCTTCAATGAAGTTCCCATGCCGTCGGCGATAATGTCGTTGACAGAACGTCCCTTCTTCTTCAGAGAAGGACCGAAGTCGAATTTTGTCACGATGTCCTTGAGATATGTGACATACTGCTCGCCCGGAGATTTATCCAGACCGTACTTTGCCTCCATCGCCTGTTTGATGGCTTTGGGAGGCTCTTTCTCTCCGACGAACGGACCGCCGGGGACGGCATGCATAACGAAGAATGTGATCGTTATGACGATCCAGACGGTGAAAATCGCCAGAAGGATGCGCTTTAAAATATAAAGCAGCGTTTTTGTGTTCATACTCATCCTACCTTGTTTCAGCTTCATAACAGCGCCGATGAAACAGAAGCGCCGCTATGTCCTAATACTAATTTCAAATAAAACCCTATAGCATCTATTGCGTTAAATTCCGCATAGCTGCGTTGTCGATCTTGACAGGCGCCAGCCTGCCTGTGATCTCCGCCTTGCTCTGCGAAATTTTCCGCAAATATCTTGTTTAAGCGTTTTAATTGAAATTAGTATAAACATCGCTTTCGCAAAAGAGAATATTCCCTTTTCGGACATAATATCCGGATGTTATTACCGATTTAATATTTTATCATATCAACACATTAAATACAAGAGGAATCAACAGCGCAGAACCTATTTTTGTACAAATCGACCTATTTGACCGACAAAAACTAGGCGGCTTTCACAAAGAAAACGGTGCATTTTGGAACTGATAGCAGGACACGAAAACATCCCGCTCCGTTTTGGCATGCAAAAGGAGCGGGATGCTCATAAACAGCAAAAAAACTAATTATTCATCGAGCGGGTAAACATCAGTATTCTTTCACTACACCGATGCCATGACCATCGTCATAGCTTGCCAGGTATCTTTGGATAGCGGTGGCATCCATGACAGAGATCGTCTCGCCTGTGACCGATGCTCTCACCTGAGACCGCTCTGCATCATCGACGTCGTAATTTGCGAGCATACGCTGGATCTTGGTGGCATCCATAACGGTCACCTTACCGTCGCCATCGCTGTCACCGAGAACATACTGCGTT
>JAFSRK010000072.1 GCA_017446165.1 Ruminococcus sp. | reverse complement strand
TGTCCTCGTCGGTCAGCGGCTGAGACCCGTCGAACACACAGAGGATCAGAGAAGCGGTGTTCAGGCGGTTCTTCGCCTTGTCCACGCCGATGCGCTCGACCTCGTCGTCGGTGCTGTGGATGCCCGCGGTATCGGACAGGTTGAGGATGAGATCATCGAGGCTGACGGATTCCTCCACCACGTCGCGCGTCGTACCTGCGACCGAGGTGACGATGCTTTTGTCATAGCCGGCGAGAAGGTTCATCAGGGTGCTTTTGCCGACGTTCGGCTTGCCGACGATGGCGGTGTCGATACCGTCGCGCAGCAGTCTGCCGTTATCATAGCCCTTGATAATGCTGTCAAGCTCCGTCAGGGCGTGATCCAGCGCGCCGGACAGTTCGTCGTCCTCCACCTCCGGGATATCCTCCTCGGGATAATCCGCCCATGCGCTGAGGTGCGCGGCTTTGCTGAGCAAGGCGGTTTTCACGCTGTCGATGCGCTTGGAGAGCGCGCCGTCCTTAACGGTGAGTGCCGCCTTGACCGCGCCGCGCGAGCGTGCCGAGATGATGTCCATGACGGATTCCGCTTCGACAAGATCCATCTTTCCGTTCAAAAAAGCACGCTTGGTGAATTCGCCCGCCTCTGCCGGAATGGCTCCCGCATCGTATACCGCGCGCAGGACGCGCGCCGTGACGTACAAGCCGCCGTGACAGGACAGCTCTACGACATTCTCGCCGGTGTAGCTGTAGGGCGCTCTGAACACCGTCGCGATACATTCGTCCAGCTTCTCTCCGTCAGCAAATGCCGCGCCGAGGGCGCAGGTGTAGCCTTTCATATCGGAGAGCTTTGTATTTGATTTTGCTTTGAATACCTGCTCGGCGATGGTAATCGCGTCGTCGCCCGAGATGCGGATGACGGAGATGCCCGCCGATGCCTTTGCGGTCGAGATTGCCGCAATCGTTGTTTCTTTCATAGTCGTTTACCGTCGGCGGGAGCAAGCCCCCGCCCTACAAAATGTTTCACGTGAAACATTTTTTTGTTATGGTTGATAGGATTATTTGATACTGATACTAATTTCTGATATTAGTATGAAATTTCTCCGTCTCGACTTTGTCGAGCCACCTCCCTTAGAAAAGGGAGGCGATAATATAAATAAGAAAATCGTGCCTTCGGCACGTAATTTTCGTATTGCCATCGCCCGTGCGCACATCCAGTGCGCTACTGGGCGGGCACTATAAATCTTTTTTGCTTTATAAGAAACGAGCAGTTTCTTATAAAGCAAAAAACGGGCGGTGACCGCCCGTTAGATGTTTGATATTAAGCGGATAAGGATTACTTATCGATTCTGCCGTACAGACCCATGCCTGCGCCCTCGTTGAGGGGCTTGCGATCGGGATTCGGTGCGGGAGAATTCTGCTTCGGCTTCGAGGAGCGACCGCGGCCTCCGTTATAGGGTCTTCTGCCGCCTCTGCCGCGATTCTCACGCTTGCCGTCGGGTCCGATGACAACGTGGCGATTCATATTCTCGCCCTCGCTCCATGAAGTAGCGCCGTTGACCTTCTGGACCGCGGTGTGGATGATCCTGCGCTCATAGGGGTTCATCGGCTCGAGGTTGCTCTTTCTGCCGGTTTTCGCCGCCTTGATCGCCAGTCTGCGTCCGAGAGACTCGAGGGTCTTCTCGCGCTTCTCGCGATAGTCGCCGGTGTTGATCACAACTCTCTTGTAGGAGGAGTCGATGCGGTTCGCGGCGAGTGTCGCGAGGTACTGCAGAGCGTCCATGGTCTCGCCTCTGCGGCCGATGATGAAGCCGACGTCGTCGCCTTCGATATTGATGGTGATGTTGTTATCCTCTTCCTTGGTGGACAGGGTGATGTCCTTGAGCTCCATGCAGTTGATGATGTTGCGGATAAAGTCCTCAGCCGCCTGACAAGCATCCTGCTTGAGGATGACTCTGACCTTGGCGGGACGTCCGCCGAACAGTCCGAGCATCTTCTTCTGCTGCATTTCGATAATTTCAAAATCTATACGGTCGTCGTAGGTCTCGACGCCAAGCTCTTTGCAGGCGTTTTCCTTAGCCTCTTCGACCGTAGCGCCTGTTGCGATAGCTTCTTTGATCACTGTTGCACCTTCTCTTTATGCTTACTTTTTCTTTTTCTTGTTGTTCTTCTGGTTATCCTGTTTCACGGGTCCGACAGGCACATATTCATACGGCACCTGTGCTTCCTTAATCTCCATCAGCGCGACGTGCTGCGCCTCCGCTTTTGCGGTCAGATTCTGGGGTGAATAGAACTTGTTGATGATGACCGTCTGGACAAAGCCGATGACGGTGGAGCAGATCCAGTAGAAACCGACTGCGCCCGGTACGATATAGGAAATGTATACCGTGATCAGCGGCAGAAGCAGCATCATGTACTTCATGCAGCCCTGCTGCTGGTTCATCATGTTGCCCTGCATGCGCATGGTGAGCAGCTGGGAGCCGATCGAGGTGATCAGTACCAGCGCCGGGATGATGATGATAACGGACCAGAAGCCGTTGGCGCTCGGGATATCAAGCAGGTCAAGACCGAGGAAGTTGAAGCCGCCGGACAGACCCTTGATGGCGTTGATGTCTGTGTCGGAGAGGATGGATGTGATGCCCTTTCCGTGGGACTGGAGCAGTGCGAAGGACTGCGGATTGTTGAAGATCCTCAGGATATCCATCTCATGATAGATGTTGGAGGTCGATACGTTGACGCCGGGGATACCGTTGACGAAGGAGATCAGGTCGGTCATCTTGTCGGACGCGATGTGGATCACGTTTGACAGCGGGCGTACAACGGAGTAGTAGATGCCGAGCATAACGAACATCGGAACCAGGGAGGTCAGACATCCGCCGAAGGGGGACGCGCCCTCTTTTGCATAGAGCTTCTGTACCTCGTCGTTATACTTCGCTTTGTTGTTGCCGTACTTTTCTTTCAGCTCGCGCTGCTTTGCCTGCAGGCGGGAGTTGGCAGCCATGCTTTTCTGCTGTTTGACGGACGTGGGGAAAATCAACAGTCGGGTCAGGATCGTGAAGAAGAAGATCGAGACGCCGAAGTTCTGGAATACATAGAACAGTCCGTACAGGATATAGCCGAACAAGCTGCCGATGACGTTAAAAATCTGGAACATAGATAAAAGCCTCTCTTAAAGCTTCATAATTTGTGGCGTTTCTCGGGAACGGGGTCGTAGCCGCCCCTTGACCACGGATTACATCTGAGTATTCTCCACAGCCCCATAAAGGTGCCTTTGAAGGCTCCGTGCAGCTCGATGGCTTCTAAGGTGTACTGGGAGCAGGTGGGATAATACTTACACTTCGGTTTTGTGTGGGGTGAGACAGCAGTCTGATAAAAGCGGATGAGTTTGATGAGCAGTTTCTTCATAGCTTCTTGATCAGTCCGAGTGAGATAAGATGCTCGCGCATGTAACGCTCGACCTCATAGCTCTTTAAAAAACAGGTTTTGGTTCTTGCTACGAAGATGATATCATACGACTGGTTCATGTCGATATCAAGATGTGAGAAAGCAGCGCGGATGACTCTGCGGCTGCGGTTGCGCCTGACTGCTTTGCCGACCTTTTTCGAGGTGGTGATTCCGATTCTAAGGTTATTATTTTTATTTTTGAGTACATAGGTAACGAGTCCGGGTGAAACGCACGACCTACCTCTGCGGTAGATTCGCTGAAAATCCCGGTTGCTGGTAAGCGTAGTTATTTTCATTCAACCACCGAAAAACTGTTCAGAGCAAAATGATCGATCGGTATGTTGCCGCACCGATGTCCGTCGCGGCGGCCGGATGCTGTTGCTCTGCTTAAATAAAAGAAAGACCACTGCACAGAGTGGTCTTAGGTTTTAGTATGACAGCTGCTTTCTGCCTTTAGCTCTTCTCCTGGCGAGAACCTTACGACCGTTGCTGGTAGACATTCTCTTTCTGAAGCCATGCTCCTTTTTGCGGTGAATCTTCTTGGGCTGATATGTTCTGAGCATTCGTAATCCTCCTTTCGGGTACATAACCTTACAAATTAGCATTATATCTTAAATTTTCCTTTTAGTCAATAAAAATTTTGCAATATAATAAGGTTTTTGCAACTTTATTTTTGTCGTTAAAATTTGACCACAAGATATGGTATTGATACAGTTTTCGGACACAATTTGTACGGGCTTTTTTCCGACAATTCGGGACAGCCTATATTATTGATGTATATATATACTTATATATGTGAAAAAGTTAAAAAACTGTAACGTAAAATCAGTTGCGCTCACAGGGGATTTTTGGTATAATAGGAGACGATAATGGGCTAGAATAGGGTTATGAAAAAAACAACTCATTTTTCAGCCGATTTTTTTGTGAAATCTGTATGGATTTCTGAATGATTTTGACAAGATTTTTACTTATTTTTTCGTTATTGATAAAGGACAATTCAGACATAGATAAGGAAGGTTAAGTGTATGGATAATTTTAACGAAGGATGGAGTATCATCTGCGACTATCTCAGACAGGAAAAGAAGATCGTCGACGTCGCCTACAAGACATGGATCTCGCGCATCGAGCCGATCGGGATCGACTTTGAGAAAGGCGTCATCACGCTGATGGTGCCGAACGACTTTCACCGCCAGACGTTGATTCGCGGTTATCTTCCGAAGCTGGAGGACGCGTATGAGGCGGTGCTGGGTACGAGCTTCGAGACCATCTTCGTCATTCCCGAGGAAAACGAAAAGCAAAAGGAAAAGCTGCTCGGCGATGAGACCTCCGTCGACACCGGTTACGAGTTCACCTTCGACACCTACATCGTCGGCTCGTCCAATAAATTCGCTCACGCGGCTTCGATGGCAGTCGCTCAGAATCCCTCCTCCGCCTATAACCCCTTGTTCATCTACGGCAACTCGGGACTGGGCAAGACGCACCTGCTGTATGCGATCGGAAACGAGATCAAAACGCGCGATAAGGAAACTAACGTTATTTATATCAAGGGCGAGGATTTTGCCAACGAGATCATCCAGTCCATCATGAACAAAACCACGGCGCAGTTCAGACAGAAATACCGTCAGGCGGATGTGCTGCTCGTCGACGATGTCCAGTTCATCGGCGGCAAGGAAAGCACCCAGGAGGAGTTCTTCCACACCTTCGACGCGCTGTACGACGCGAAGAAGCAGATCGTGCTGACGTCCGACCGTCCTCCCAAGGAGATCAAGGTGCTGACCGATCGCCTCAGAGGACGCTTCGAGATGGGACTGCTCGCAGACATCCAGCCGCCGGATTTTGAGACCCGCATGGCGATCATCAAGCGCAAGGCGGAGATCATCGGGCTGAATCTCAACAACGATCTGTGCGAATACATCGCCAACAAATTAAAGACCAATATCCGACAGCTCGAGGGCGTCGTCAAAAAGCTGATGGCGCGCTATAATCTTACGAAAGAGCCGCCTACGCTCAACACCGTCAACGAGACGATCTCGGAGATCCTTAACGACGATACGCCTCCGGAGCTGACCGTCGAGAAGATCATCGACGAGGTCGCCCGCACCTTCGGCGTGAACAGCGAGGATCTGAGATCGACCAAGTCCCGCCGAGCGGAGATCAACAAGCCCCGACAGCTCGCCATCTATATCGTCAGAGAGCTGACGACCCTTTCGATGGAGAGCATCGGCAACGAGTTCGGCGGCAGGCACTATTCCACCATCGTCTATACCGTCCAGCAGGTCGAAAAAAATATCAAGAACGATCCGTCACTCAGAGAGACCGTCGAGGATATCATCAAGAATATCAGAGAAAGATGATATTCAGTTGTCAGTGAGAGGCATACCTTATATGGAAAAGGTGGATATGCTTCGCGGTTGACGGTATATGATACAAAAGCAGACGGACGACCAATGGTCGTCCCTACAAGATGGTCGGATTATCCTCATTTCCATGAATACTCTTTCCACAGTTTTCCATGGTATGTTGATAAATGAAAGAGGTTTAGCGGTCGGATAAGGGTTATCCATAATTCTTATTGAAAAGAATGGAAGAAAAGGATAGATAAGGAGCGGGACGAGAGGCTTTTCCTCATTTCCACGGTCCCTACTACTATTACTATTTAATTAATATATCATATCATTTCATTACATGTTTGAAGCTTTCAGACAGAAAGGATTTTACTATGAGATTTAAATGCATGCGATCGGATCTTTCCAATGCGGTCGGCAACGTGTCAAGAGCGGTATCGGCAAAAGCGACCATACCGGCGCTCGAAGGCGTGCTGATCAAGGCTTACAACAATACGCTGGAGATCTCGGGCTATGATCTTGAGATCGGTATCGTCACCACGATGGAGGCGACCGTCACAGAAGAAGGCGAGATCGTTGTCTCCGCAAGGCTGTTCAACGATATCATCCGCAAGCTGCCCGAGGAGATCATTAACATCGAGACCGATGAGAGAATGATCACCTATATCAACTCCGGCGCGGCGGATTATCAGATCGTCGGCACCAACTCTGCGGAATATCCCGAGCTGCCGAACGTTGACGAGCTGAACGCGTTCGAGATCAATGCGGAGATCCTCAAGAATATGATCCGTCAGACCGTGTTCGCGGTTTCGGACAACATGGCAAAGCCCATCTACACAGGTTCGCTGTTTGAAATTGAGAATAATATCTTCCGCATCGTGGCGGTTGACGGCTTCCGCATGGCGATCCGTGAGGAAAATGTGGACTGTGCGCTGAATACAAGATTCGTCGTTCCGGGCAAGACCCAGAATGAGATCTTAAAGCTGATCACCGATAACAAAAAGGACGTCAGCGTCAAGGTCGGTCAGCGTCACATCATGCTGAAGATCGAGAATTACAGCATCATCTCACGCCTGATCGAGGGCAACTTCCTCGACTACAAATCGACCGTTCCGAAAACAGCTTCGACAGAGTTCGTGATTAATACAAGAGTGTTGGCTTCCTCCGTCGACAGAATGGCGCTGTTGACCAACGAGAAGATCCAGTCCCCGGTCAGATGCTCCATCACCGCGGATCAGATCAAGCTGGCATGCTCGACCGCAGTCGGCAGAGCGAACGACATGATCCCTGCGTCCGTTCGCGGCAGCGACGTCGAGATCGGCTTTAATAACCGTTACCTGCTCGACGCGCTGAAAAACGCCGAGACCGACGAGATCAAGGTCATGCTCAACGGCAGCCTCTCGCCGATGATCATCAAGCCGATCGAGGGCGACAGCTTCACGTTTTTGGTCGTGCCGATGAGATTAGCGGCGGAATAATCATTTAATTAGGAGTTAGAAATTAGGAGTTAGGAGTTAGGAATAAATGGCGGGTTCTGCCCGCACCCGATACTGCAATTTCTCAGTCGGCTTGACACGAGTGTCTGTCGACAGCTCCTTTTACCAAAAGGAGCCTTGTATGGAAACAATTAAGATCAATGAAGAATATATAAGGCTGGACAGTTTGATGAAATTTTCCGGCTTATGCAATAGCGGCGGCAGGGCAAAGTATCTCATCCAGAACGGTGAGGTCAAGCTCAACGGCGAAGTCTGCGAGATGCGCGGCAAGAAGATCAGACCCTGCGACAAAGTAGAATATAACGGCAGAACG
>JAFSRK010000071.1 GCA_017446165.1 Ruminococcus sp. | reverse complement strand
TGTATGAACTTTTCGTTAACCTTACATCGTATGATTGATTCTTAGACACGCGTGTTCATCGTCCCGCGACCTATCCGCCGGATGCCGCCCACCGCAAAGCAAATCTACCTTTATTTGTAGGGTACGGCGCTTGCGACGTACTGTGTCGCCATCGGCGACATTCGCGCAGCGATCGTAGGGACGACCATCGGTCGTCCGCAGAATGACGGACGGAGATATTATATCCAGCCGCAGATAGAAATGAAACGCTTCTGCTATTTCGGAAATCAATCTTGATTTCCGATCGGGAGCACCAAGGCGCTCCCCTACGTCAATACCGCGAAGCAAATCTCCCTCTGTGTAGGGGAGGGGCTTGCTCCTCTCGCAGAATGACGGGCGAGATTGTCATATTCGATCTTAGATAGGATCACCGATGCCCCTACATACAATATTCAACGTTTCCCTACGAGTCAACCTCCCGCAAAACGCACCCCATCCACCCGCCAATCCAAAAATAGCAAATGAGAAAACAGAAGTAAAAACGAGTAAAAACGAGCTGAATCAAGCTAGCCGACTGCTAAATTAAAAAATAGAGAAAAACCGCTTGACTTTCCGATCGGATTTTGGTAAGATAGGTGAGCATCAGCAAGAGGCTCCTGCTGATTTCAAGTAAAACCGCAAAGCTTGCAGTTTTATTTGAGATTAGCGCCGCCGAAGCTGAAAAATCTTTTAGGAGGCACGCTAATATGTCCACATATATGGCAAAAAAAGGCGAGATCGAGCGCAAGTGGTATGTCATCGACGCTGCCGGCAAGCCCCTCGGTAAGGTAGCGGCTGAGGCTGCCGTCCTGCTCCGCGGCAAGCACAAGGTAACCTTCACACCCCACGTTGACTGCGGCGATCACGTCATCATCATCAACTGCAAGGACGCAGTCCTCACCGGCAAGAAGCTTGAACAGAAGAAATGGTACCGTCATACCGGTTATGTCGGTCACCTCAAGGAAACACCCTACAGCATCCTGATGGCTACCCGTCCCACCAAGGCGATGGAGCTTGCGGTCAAGGGCATGGTTCCTTCCAACAGCATCGGCAGAGCCGCTATGCTTCGCCTGAGACTCTTCGAGGGCGCCGAGCATACCCACCAGGCACAGAAGCCCGAGCTGCACGAGATTTAAGAAGGAGGAACTAATCAATGTACGATAAGGCACCTTATTTTTACGGTACAGGCAGAAGAAAGTCTTCTGTCGCAAGAGTCAGACTCTATCAGGGTACCGGTAAGATCACCATCAACGACAGAGACATCGACGATTACTTCGGTCTTGAGACCCTCAAGCTGATCGTTCGTCAGCCGCTGGTACTCACCGAGACCGGCGAGAAGTTCGACGTAGTCTGCCGCGTCGGCGGCGGCGGCGTTACCGGCCAGGCGGGTGCGATCCGTCACGGTATCTCCCGCGCACTGCTCCAGTATGACTCCGAGGCGCTGAGACCTGCTCTGAAGAAGGCAGGCTTCCTCACCCGTGACCCGAGAATGAAAGAGCGTAAGAAATACGGTCTCAAAGCAGCCCGCCGCGCTCCGCAGTTCTCCAAGAGATAATCAGAATATCGAGTTTATCTTTTACTCAAAGCTCCTGTCCGTCAGGAGCTTTGCTTTTTATCAGCGTTTTCCCTGATCATCTCGGTCGACTGCGGATTTGCTCAATCACAGATTTCGCAAAGCACAGCTAAAAACAGTCCCCCGGACTGTTTTCTTAACGCTGTTACAGTTCTCAAAGAGATAATCAGAATATCAAGTTTATCTTTTCTCAAAGCTCCTGTCCGTCAGGAGCTTTGCTTTTTATCAGCGTTTACCATGATCATCTCGGTCGACTGCGGATTTGCTCAATCACAGATTTCGCAAAGCACAGCTAAAAACAGTCCCCCGGACTGTTTTCTTAACGCTGTTACAGTTCTCCAAGAGATAATCAGAATATCAAGTTTATCTTTTCTCAAAGCTCCTGTATATCAGGGGCTTTGTTTATTGTTCAAAATACAGTCATTGAAAAAACCGTGAAGATGCGCTATAATACAACTCATGATTGAAAAGGAGGATATCAAAAATGAGAAAAAGATTGATTATCAGCGTGATCCTGTGTCTGTGTCTGACGGCGGCGATCTTGACCGGCTGTAACAACACGGCAAAGCCAGCAGATCAGGCGACCGAGGTCGCGACCGGAGCTGCAACCGAGGCGGCAACGACTGCCGACGATACAAAGACCGACGGGATCGATTACATGGCGCTGGTCAACAAGACCCACAAGCTCCCCGATAACTGGGAGGATAAGCTCGAGACCGTTCACATGACCAACTCCATCGGCGACGACGTCGAGGTGGAGAAGAAGGCATACGACGCCTATCTCAAGCTGAAAGCCGACTTAGAGAAAGACGGCGTTACAGTCGACCTCGACTCCGCCCGCAGGAGCGTAGCCGATCAGCAGCGCATCATGGATGAGTTCACCGAGCAGTACGGCAAGGATTACGCGCTCAAGACGGTCGCGACTCCCGGCTACTCGGAGCATCATACCGGTCTCGCGCTCGATCTGTACCTGATCATCGACGGCAAGGACGTCACCGAAAACGAGGACATGGTACAGTATCCCGAGATCTGGGAGAAGATCCACGCAAAGCTCGCGGACTACGGCTTCATCCTCCGCTACCTCGAGGGCAGAGAGTATATCACCGGCTACGGCTATGAGCCGTGGCATATCCGCTACCTCGACAACGCCGAGATCGCAAAGGAGATCACCGACAAGGACATCACCTTTGAGGAGTACCTCGGCACATACACCGGCGGCAAAGCCGAGATCGACTACGGCACCTCGTCTATCTATTCCGAGGAGGATCTGAAAGCCGCCGTGATCCAGATCGAATGCAAGTTCGCGTCCTATGACGGCTGTGTCCTTAAGAACATCCGCTACGCCGGCGACGAGGCTGTCACCGAGCAGGAGCTTGAGAGAATGAACACGATCAACCCCGACGCGAAATATACCAAGGTCGTCAAGTTCCTCATGGACTTCCACACTCCCGAGGACGTCGGCGATATGACCTTCAAGCCTGACGCCGACTACAACGATTACGGTTGGTGGCTCGCCCGCACCGATGAGGGTGGCTGGGAGATCGTCACCTTCGGTTATTGATGAACGAATTCACTGACAAGTAATACCAAAGCGGCTGCCGCATCTGCGACCGCCGCTTTTTCATGTGCGTTATTTCAACAGCTTTTTGATCCGCTCGACCGCCTCGACGGTATTCGCTCTATCACCGAACGAGGTCAGGCGGAAGTAGCCCTTGCCGCATTCGCCGAAGCCCTCGCCGGGCGTGCCGACGACCTGCGCGTTGGTCAGCAGATAGTCGAAGAACTCCCAGCTGCCCATGCCCCTCGGACACTCGAGCCAGATATACGGCGAGTTCTTTCCGCCGGTATAGTAGATCCCCAGCTCGTCGAGCGCCGAGGCAATGATGCGCGCATTCTCCTTATAGTAGCTCAGGTTCTCTTGGATCTGCGCGAGACCCTCATCCGAGAACACCGCTGCCGCGGCGCACTGTACGGGGTACGACACGCCGTTGAACTTGGTCGCCTCGCGGCGGTACCACAGGTCATGGATGTTGTGGCCATCCCTGATAAGCGCCTTCGGGATGACGGTGTAGCCGCAGCGCGTGCCGGTGAAGCCGGCGGTTTTTGACAGCGAGCAGAACTCGATCGCACAGCTCTTTGCGCCCTCGATCGCGAAGATCGACCGCGGACAATCGTCGGTGATGAACGCCTCGTACGCCGCGTCATAGAGGATGATCGCGTCGTTTTTGATCGCGTAATCCACCCAGCATTTCAGCTGGTCGGCATTGTACGCCGCGCCGGTGGGATTGTTCGGCGAGCAGAGATAGATGATGTCCGCATGCACGCTGTCGTCAGGCATCGCGAGGAAGCCGTTCTCCCTCGTACACGGTGCATAGACGATCTGTCTGCCTGCCATGATGTTCGAGTCGACATACACGGGATACACGGGATCGGTCACCATGACGATGTTGTCGGCGCCGAAGATATCGCCGATGTTGCCGGTGTCGGATTTCGCGCCGTCGGAGATGAAGATCTCGTCAGCATCGACGGTCACACCGTTTCGGGCATAATAATCCGCGATCGCCTGACGTGCGAAGTCATAGCCCTCATACTCGGGATAGCCCTTGAAGCTCTCCTTCTTCCCCAGCTCGTCGGCGCCCTTTTTCAGCGCTTCGACGACCACCGGAGCCAGCGGCAGGGTCACGTCGCCGATGCCCAGCTTGATGACCTTCTTGTCGGGATTCGCCTTGATATAAGCGTTGGTGCGCTTTGCGATCTCGGCGAAGAGATAGCTCGGCACAAGATTGTCATAATTCCTGTTGATTTTCATCGTATCACCTTCCAAATATTTTGATACATTAGCGCTTTAACGTGCTGATTATATCACAAAGAACCCCCGATTGCAACTTTCTTTCACCGTATATTACCCGATTATATACATAATCATTTATTTTTGTCCTTGAAATCAACCCGCCCCTCCGTTACAATTGAGGTATCAAGAGATAAACGGAGAGTTGAGAAATGAGCAGTATCATCGGCAAACAGATCAGACGATTCCGCAGGGAGAAAGGCATGACCCAAGAACGTCTCGGACAATTGATCGGCGTAACCACACAGGCGGTATCAAAGTGGGAGCGCGGCGGCACGCCGGACGCAGAGATACTTCCTCAGCTCTCACAGGTTCTGGACGTCAGTATCGATGCGCTGTTCGGACGTGAACAGCAGAGTATCGCGGTGA
>JAFSRK010000070.1 GCA_017446165.1 Ruminococcus sp. | reverse complement strand
TTTTTCGTTTATTTGATTTGCCAAAGAAACCGGCTTCATTCCATCGTTGACTGTTTTGTGGAAAATACATCTGACTATTTCGGCTTCCTCCGAAATAATCTCCGGTTTCCTGATCATGCTGCCTTTCTTATTGATATTGCCAGTGTCGATCCACTTGTAACCAAACGGAAGGGTGCCTCCAATAAAAAGGCCATCTTCCACCATTTGTCTCAAGCGAGTTGCAACTCTCTGAGAAGTTTTAGTGCTTTCTGCATTTGCAGCCCAAAAGCGAATAAAATTGATAAGGTCGTCTTCATGTTTCTCAAAGGTCTGTTGTCCTTCTTTTACTGACCATACTTCTATTCCTTGTTCTACAAACCATTTAAGAATAAAAGGAGACTCATCCTCTCTTCTTCCTAAGCGATCAAACATGAAAACCAATAATACATCAAATTCTTGACGAGCAGCCGCTTCTATCAGTTTAATGATTTCATCACGATCATCTGCGTTGACTGAGAATCCGGAAACTCCTTTTTCATAAAACTCCTTTTCAATAAGCCAATTATTCTGTTTGGAAGCGAACTCATGACAAGCCTTTTTCTGCATCGGGATATCATCATCGTCGACCTGGTTCTTGTTCGAGACGCGGTACAGACAATACACTCTTTTTAACGTTTTATCATCATTTTGTTCTTTATTCTTCTTTCGTCTCGCCAACAGTTTTTCTTTATCAATCATAATTCATCCTACATCTGTATTTGATATAACAAATAAAGCTATTGAAATTAGTCAATCAATATCAGCGCGGCAAGGTGCAGATAATCAGTAAGCAGCCGTTGTCTGCAATCTTTGCCTTGATGGTGCCGTCATGCTTTTCGGTGATGGCTCTTGCTACCGACAGTCCGATACCGAAGCCTTTGTTTTCTTCCTTCGAGCGGGATTCATCGCCGCGGTAGAAGCGGTCAAACAGGCGCGTAAGGGCTTCATCACTCAGAGGTCCCTTCATGGCGTTTTCAGTTTCGAAGATAATGTTCTTCCCTGAATGAATGAGCGATACCTTGATGTCGGTATCTTCGGGCGCGTACTTGACGGCGTTCTCACAGAGGATGCTGATGAGCCTTCTGATAGCCGCCTCGTCGCCGGAGTATGTCAGATCATCTTCAACTTTAACGATCAAGTTCTTTCCGTTGAATTCAGCCATACCGACAAATGGTTCTGCGACTTCCTGTACTGCGTTAGATAAATCAAATTCACGCCGCTCGAGAGCGGATTCTTCTTCATCCATTCGCGATAGATAGACCAGCTCGTTCACGAGCTTACGCATATTGGCGACCTGCTTCTGCGTGCCCTGTACCCACTCGTTAGGTCCTATGTCCATGGACAGGACGTCCATATTGGCAGAGATGGCGGTGAGCGGCGTTTTTAACTCATGTCCGGCGTCGGTGATGAACTGCTTTTGTCGTTCAATATTATCCATCATCGGTTTGATGGCTTTCTTGCTGAGCAGTGACACCAAGAGCAGCGACAGCAGGATCCCGACAACACAAGCACCCAATGAGATCAGCGCGAGGGATAGTACTTCTTCCTTTTTGGATTCGTAATTCAGGAAAACGGCGACTCGGGAACCGTCATCTTTCTCGGTGACATGATACAGATATTTTTCGGTGCGTCCCGATGCGGCGTCGGATGAAAACACTTCCTCTGCGATCGCTAAAAGCTTGTCCTGCGCATACTCGGCTTCCTTTGAACCTTCACCGAGAAACAACTCACCGTCGGTATTCTCTATCGCAATGAAGTATCTCGACTCCTCGACCTTTGTATCCATATGATGATTGCCACCCTTATGTCCGGTTTGCTGAACGCTGTCGGCGGTAGCTTTATTTTCCTTATTATCTCCGTCATATTTGCCTTGCTTATTATGGGTATTGGCATTATCGTTCTCAACGATATAGTTCAGCGTCTCTTTCAACTCTGCGGAAGTGTTGACCAGATGAACAGCATTGATGACGCCGGCAACAAGGATCATTGCCAGCGTCAGCGCCAATAAAGCGATTTTGATAAAGCGCTGTCTGATTCGTTTCATCATAACGTACTCTCCAGACTGTAGCCTACTCCGCGAACAGCTTTGATCTTGACATGCGCGTTAAGCTCGGTCAGCTTTTTGCGTAAGGTTGAGATGTTCACCCATACGACGTTGACTTCAGCGTCACTGTCCCAGCCCCAGACCCTTTCCATGATCTGATCGATGCTGAGTACCGCACCGGGATGCTCGACGAGCATCTCCATCAGCTGAAAGGCTTTATTGTTTAAGCTTACGCTTTTACTGCCGCAGCGGATTAACATAGCGGATCGGTCAAGCTCGACGTCAGAGAATGTGATCACATCGTGCCGGTAATCCTCCTTGCGGCGGAGCATAGCGCGGACACGCGCGAGCAGCTCAGAGGCGGCGAAGGGCTTCGGCAGATAATCGTCGGCTCCCATATCAAGACCGGCGACTCTATCCTCGATCGCGTCACGGGCGGTGAGGATCAGCACGGGAGTGGAGATCCCCTTACTTCGCATCAAAGAGAGCACCTCAATGCCGCTCTTCTTCGGCATCATCCAGTCGAGGATCACGCCGTCATA
Organism: Ruminococcus sp.; assembly: GCA_017446165.1. GTDB lineage: Bacteria > Bacillota > Clostridia > Oscillospirales > Acutalibacteraceae > Ruminococcoides. Next base: position 1,622 of record JAFSRK010000070.1, on the reverse strand, counting down.
ATCGGCTTGCTCAATATAGTCGATCGCGTCCTGTCCGTTATATACCGCATCTACGGAATAGCCGGAGCGTTCCAGAAGCGTTTGAACAGCTTTGGAGATATCGAGGTCATCTTCGGCAAATAATAAGCGCATGAGGTCACCTCCCGAATAACTTTGCTTAATTATACCAGAACAGCGTCACAACTGCAACAATCAAAAACAGAACATATACGCCGAACTGTACCCACGGCATCGCCTTGCCCAACTGATTGGCGATCTTGCCGCTGAGCACACCCGAAAGCCCGAAGATCAGGAGCGTCGGAGAGAGCGAGCTTGCCAGAGCAAACGCGAGTCCGAGCAGTAATGCACCGGGAACGGACAGCATGATCGCATAACCTGCCACCATGATCAGCGGAGCGCAGGGATTGGCTCCGTAAGCGAGTCCGACGGTAAACGATGGGATTACACGGCTTTTGGAAGAACATTTTCCGCCGCACTTTTTGCAGTCGTGTTTACGGCTTCTGAACCATTTCCATATCAAATACAGGGACGATGCGATCATTACCCATGACATCACATGATGCAGGTTGAATCCGCCGATATAGCCGTTCTCGTCGATGAAAACATTTCCGATCGCCGCGCAGAGCATGGTGATCGAGCAGACTGCGAGGATCTTGCCGAGGAAGAAACCGCCGACGTGCTTTAAGGATGATTTGAAGCCGCCGCCCTCACTCAGGATGTAGACCGCCAAGAAGGATGAAGCCGTCGTGCCGCAGCAGGTGCCGCAGCCTAAACCCACGGAAACAGCCGCCGATAATGCTGTCGCTAACATAGGATCAACCCCTCTCGCTTGCCAATAACGCCGCACCTATTGCGCCGTTGAACTGCGGATGATTCGCCACAAACACGTCGCGCATCAGTTCGTCTTCAAAGGCTTTCCGCAGCCCGATATTCAGCGCGCCGCCTCCTGTCATCAGGACGTCGCCGTTCTTTTCGCTCTTTTTCATTATCTTGATGATACGCTTCGCCATCGACAGGTGCATCCCGGATAGGATGTCACGGCGATCAAATTTTCGGGCGATCAGCGAGATGACCTCTGACTGCGCAAACACGACACAAGTGCTATTGATATCGCAGGGAGCGGTGCTTTCCAGCGACAGAGGACCAACCTGATCGATGGTGGTCTCGAGGATCTGCGCGATGACCTCCATGAATTTTCCGGTGCCTGCCGCGCATTTATCATTCATGCTGAAATTCTTGACAGAGTAGTTCGCATCCAGATAGATAATCTTGCTGTCCTGACCGCCGATATCGACGATCATTCCGGGGCGGTACTCACGAGGCGCTGTCACCCGCACACCGTATGCGTGGGCGGTGATCTCGCTGACATCGTCGTCCGCGACCTCCAGTATCTTTCGGCTGTAACCGGTCGCCATCGTATAATCAACACGGCTGACGCCGGTATCAGCCATCAACTGGGAGAGCAGGCGTTTTGCCGCACCGTTGTTGTCGATGCCGGTCGAGGTGACGCCTGTGCGGAGCACCTTACCGCGTTCATCGATCAAGGCGGCTTTCAGATAGGTGGAGCCGCCGTCCAAGCCTGCGTATACCTTCATTTTTTTGACCCCTTTCCGTATTTGATC
>JAFSRK010000069.1 GCA_017446165.1 Ruminococcus sp. | reverse complement strand
GCGGCGAACTGAGCAAGAGCGGAATGAAATTCATCGCCGCCGTAGCATTTTAGATAGCCGATGTTGAGAACCGCGTTGTCCTTGTGGGCGATACGCACTGTTTCGCGGCAGATCCGCTCCAGTTCCGAGCTGAGCACCACCGTTTTTTTATAAAAATGCTCGCCTGCAGGAGTGAGAGTAAATTTGCGATTCTTTCGTTCAAAGAGCTTGACTCCGATCTCTTTCTCGAGCGACTGTATCTGCTGAGAGATCGCCGACTGCGAGATATAGCAGGTCTCGGCAGCCTCGGTGAAGCTGCCTTTTTCCACGACGGTCTGAAAGTATTTGATCTGTCTGAGAAGCACCTTATCACCTCGTTTCGTTTATATACATCAAGTATATAATGAAATGATAATTTTGTAAATGCTATTTTTCAGTAGCTTTGTTGACACACGCAAGTGCATTAAGACTTCTCGGATAGCCGATATACGGCAGGCATTGGGAGATGACGCTGATCAAAAACTGCTTATCGTTTCCGATGCGCATATTCGCCGCGGCGTGCGAGGTGAGCTGGGGTTCACAGCCACCCTGCGCCGCAAGGAAGCAGAAGGTGATCATCTCGCGCTGTCTGTAGTCAAGCCCCATACGGGTGTAATAGTCGCCAAAGCAGTTGTCCGCAAGCCATAGGTTGATGTGTCGGCTCTCCTCGGGACCGGACTTCCAGAAATCGCGCATACCGTCGCCGAAGATGTCCACCTGCGTCTGCGTACCTGCCTCACGACGATTCTCCATGGTGGTCGTTGCTTGACCTTCGAGCGGAAGTGAGATCCCCTGCGCTTCAAAGACTGTGTTGGTTACCTTCAAAAACGGAAATACTCTGCCGATCCCGAGGTAGGCGACCGCCTGATAAACCATTTCCTTGATCTCTACAGGCGTAACGCCGAAGTTCATCGCGGCGGGCAGCAGCTTTTCGAACTCGTCGACTCCCTGACAGCCGAGCAGCGTCGCAAGGATAGCGAGAAATCTCGTCTTGTCGTCAAGCTGAACGTCCTCCTGATTGATCACCTCGTCAAAGGCGAAATTGTCGAACCGCTCGATGAACTCGGGGTCAGTACGCAAAAAATCCGACTGATATCCCGGGAACATCCTCTCATGATATTCCTTTGCAAATTTTGTAATAGCCATATAGCATTACCTCCGATCGTATCGTTGTACTTGTATTCTAACAAAACCGCAGAGGTCAATCAATTTTGTTTACGGGGGTCAATAATAAGTTTTACTTATGTAAATAGGCCGATTTATGAATTGAAAGGGTGCCGCACGTGATATATAATAGTGTTATCAAGTGAACGGAGGTCATTATGAAAGCATTATTGATCAACGGCAGTCCCAATAAGAATGGCTGTACCTATACCGCACTCAGCGAGATCCAAAGGACGCTGAAAGAAGAAAATGTTGACTCGGATATCTATTGGATCGGCAAGAAGCCGATCGGCGGATGTATCGCGTGCTATCAGTGCGCGAGCAAGGGCAAGTGCGTATTTGACGACAAGGTCAACGAGTTTACAGCACTCGCGCAGGAATATGACGGATTCGTCTTCGGCTCGCCGGTCTACTACTCCGGTATGAACGGCAGCCTGATGAGCTTTATGGACAGGGTGTTCTTCTCCGCGTCCCGGCAGGAGCCTCATCCGTTTCGCTTCAAGCCCGCCGCGGCTGTCGTCAGTGCAAGGAGAGCAGGAACGACCTCAACACTCGATCAGATCAACAAGTACTTCCTGCATCAGCAGATGCCCATCGTCACCTCGCGCTACTGGAACATGGTGCACGGCAATACGCCCGACGAGGTCGTGCAGGATGAGGAGGGCTTGCAGATCATGCGCGTCCTCGCCCGCAACATGGCGTGGATGCTGAAACTCAAGGAAGCAGGAGAGAAGGCGGGCGTTCCTCTGCCAAATCAGGAAGAACAGCGTATCGCAACTAATTTCATCAGATAAGACGAAAGGATGCCGCCGAAATGGTGACATCCTTTTTCTATATGTTTCATCTTTATTCTATATCGTTTTCGATATCTTTTATCTTCTTAGCGGGAACGCCGCCGACTACGCAATTATCGGGTACATCCTTCGTGACGACTGCTCCTGCCGCCACAACGACATTATTGCCGATAGTAACGCTGGGCAGGATGGTGACATTCGCGCCGATCCATACATCGCTGCCGATGTTGACAGGCTTTGCGATGCCGAGGTGCTTTCTTCGCCCCGAAGGACTCAGCGGATGGTTGACGGTGGTGATCAGTGTGTTTGGCGCGATCATCACATAATCCCCTATGGTCACCGGAGCAATATCCAGTATCGTCACATTGTAGTTGGCGAGGAAGTTTTTACCGACGCGGATATTCTTTCCATTGTCGCAGTTGAATACCGGCAGTACCGTCGGATTCTCTCCGACCTCGCCGAATAGCTCACGGATCGCCGCTTCTCTCGCTTCATGATCCAAAACACTGATCGCGTTCAGCTTCTCACAGCCGATCACCGCATTCAGCTTGCGCGCGTCGACCTCTTCGTCCCAAAAGTCATATTCGAGTCCTGCGTCCAGTTTTTCTAATTCTGTCATATGATTTTTCCTTTATATCAACATTTGTTAAAGCTTCACATGAGGATTGGTGTATTGCCCATGTAGCTTTGTTTTTCCGTTTCCATATTGAATGGCGAACTTCGGACAGCGGTGCAGACAGCCGAGGCACATAGCGCACTGATCCTTGACCCATACGGGTTTCTTGTTCTTCATCTCGATCGCCTGAACGGGACATTTTCTCGCGCACAAGCCGCAGCCGATACAGCTATCCTCCACCCATAAGTGCTTCGTTTTCCTCGTGTTCTCATAAAGAGCCTTTCCGATAGAAGCGAAGAAGGCGGGAGCGCGATGATCCATAAACTGACCTTCGGCTCTATTTTTCACCTTCTCGATTACCTTCTCGATCTCCGACTCAGTTGTCGCAGTGAATCCTGCAACTTTATCCGGCGTTGAGAGATCAAATGTCGGCGTCCAGGTGTCTGCCATCCTGACGGAATAATAGGCGTTAAATGCTTTTCCGAGCGCCTTCTTCGCATGCTGTGCCGTCCCGCCCGGTGAGGTTCCGTAGGTCGCAACAAAATACAAATACTCTGCATGGAGTTTCGCATTTTGAAGAAACTCTCTTGTGACCGTCGGCAGGGTATAGTCGTATGTAGGGGTAACGATGCCGATGACCTCATCGTTGAATTCATAATTGTTTTCGTTTATGCAATCTAACATGGAGATCATCTTGTCGCCTGTTGCGGCTGAAATTCTCTGACAAACGTACTGGCAGTTTCCTGTCGCTGAAAAGTAAATAATCATATGATAGCTCCTATTGTCTTTAAAATCTTATCAATCCTTAACATGCTTCTCTCCCCATACCCACATAGCGGAGAAAACCTCTTTGAGATCCTTTGCGCTCTCTGTGGCGGAGTATTCGACATGAGGCGGAATCTCATTGAATTGGATCCTGTTCACCAATCCTCGTTCCTCTAAGTCGCGCAAGGTGGTCGTCAGCACGGTATTCGAGATATTCGGGATGGCTTTTCTCAGCTCGCCGAAGCGCATCGTTTCGTTCCTGCCGAGTTCAAAAAGGATCCAAGCGTTCCATTTGCCCTGAAATATCTCCATCGTCTTATAGATCGGGCAATTCGCCACTTCTTCCGGGATAATATCTATGTTTTTGTTCATCTTTTCCTCCGGTAAGTTTATGATTACCAAGTAAGTTAAAACTGCGTACTTGAAAAGTTTTCCTTACTATATTATAATTTAGATGCAATCGGTTGTCAACTATATTATTTCATTACGGAGGTAACTATTATGAATACACTTGAAGCAATCAAAACCAGAAAAAGCGTCAGAACATATCTTGATAAGCCCGTCGAGCCCGAGAAGATCAAGGTGATCGTCGAAGCGGGCTATATGGCTGCCGGCACGCCGATGGCGGGAGAAGTCTACTTCAACGCGATCAGCAACAAGGAGCTTTTGGCGAAGATCTCGGAAGGCACAAAGGAGAGGATGAGAAAGTCCGGTAATCCTATGCTCGAAAAACTCGGGAATAACGACGCATATGATCCGATTTACGGAGCGCCTGTCGCTGTCGTTGTATCGACAGACATTGACGATAAGCCTTTAACTCAGGCGATGGCAACACAAAATGCCGCCTGCGCCGCACAGAATATGCTGATAGCGGCAACAGAGCTTGGGCTCGGCTCCTGCTATCTCGTAACCCCGACGATGGCGTTCGATATTTTGAAGATCCACGACGCCGCAAAGCTGCCGATCCTCGGAGCACAGGCTGTCTGTGTGGTCGTGTTCGGCTATACGAACGATACCGCACCGCATAAGGCATATCCCGACAATCCTGACAACATCGAATATGTTGAATAAAAACAAATGCAAGTATGCCGCATAGATTGAACATTGAATCTATGCGGCATTATTATAGTTTTACAGGATTGCAGTCATCTTCAGCACCGTTCTCTATCAGTTCGATATAGTGCTTTTCTTTCCATTCAAGATGTTCAATCTTACTTTGTAATTGCTTCATTTCCTCATAGGCGCGCTGCTTCTGTTCGGTAATGATTTGCAGTCGCTCATGCAAAGTGGAATTACCCTCTGCGCAAAGCTCCATATATCGTTTTATCTCACTGATCGGCATACCCGTATCTCTTAAACAGAGAACGATTCGCACACCCTCTAAGTCAGCCTCGCTGAATTTTCTGACATTGTTTTTATCTCTTGTCAGGAAGGGAAACAAGCCCTCCTTGCAGTAATAGCGAATGGTGTGTTCGCTTTCTCCGACAATTTTTGCGACTACTTTTATAGTAAACATAAAAATTTCTCCAAAACTATTGACTGAGAGTAACTCCCAAGTGATATACTGATTATATCATATATGGAGGTGTATTTCAATGTTAAAAGAAAACTATCGACTTTATAACGGAGTGAAGATTCCAAAAATTGCTCTCGGCACTTGGCAGATCAGCGACAGCGATGTAATCGGAACAGTTAACAACGCAATTTCAATCGGTTATCGCCATATTGACACAGCTGTTCAGTACGAAAACGAAAGAGGAATCGGACAGGCGGTGAAGGAGTGTGGAGTTGCGAGAAACGAGCTTTTCGTCACTACAAAAATTCCTCACGATGTCAAAAGCTATGAAGGCGCAAAGCAGACGATTGAGGACAGTCTGAATAGAATGGGTTTGGAATACCTTGATTTAGTTCTGATCCACTCGCCGAAGCCGTGGGAGGAATTATTCGCCGGAAGCGACAAGACCTACTTTGAAGAAAATCTCGCGGTATGGAAGGCGATGACAGAAGCCTATCAATCGGGCAAGGTGCGCGCTATCGGCGTATCTAATTTTGAAATCTCCGATATTCAAAATCTCATTGACCATTCCAATGTTAAACCTATGGTGAATCAAATCAGAGTCCACATCGGACATATGCCTACAGAGATTATCAACTACTGCCAAACCAACGATATTCTTGTAGAAGCCTTTTCGCCAAACGCGACAGGCAAGCTGATAGGAAATCCCGCGATTGAAGCGCTTGCCGATAAATATGGAGTATCCGTACCGCAATTGTCAATTAGATATGACCTACAGCTTGGCTTGCTTCCGCTTCCCAAAAGTACAAGCAAAGATCATATGAAGCAGAACGCTGAATTGGATTTTGAGATTTCGGATAAGGATATGACTATCCTCGGTAAGGTTGAAGAAATACAGAGCTTATAAAAACCAACTCATCACTTTTGACGGTGATGAGTTGGTTTTTGATTCAATGATACCCCACAAACCGCGACAAATCGGGTGTGTCGGCTCTTTGTGTCGCGAGAGCGCCAAGGCAAATAAAATCCGGTAAAAGGCGATAATTCGGTTACAAAATTAGCACTTGTATTTTTTAGAAATGTAAAGTAACATACAACCGCCTCGAAAACACAAGGCTCTTTGCTGCACACAGGCACAGGCGCGGCCTTCGTTGTTCGGGTTCCGCGCCTGTGCTTATTTTTACAGTTTTTTAGTTTGAAACCGCGGCGTTAGAGCTTACTCCGTCAATCCCGCCGATTTTCTCCGTCAACTCATTGATTCGGTTTTCGGGAGCGTCAACGGCAACGCTGATAATATTGACAGACCGTTCTTTATACGGTAATCCGAGTCTGCCTATGATAATATCACTGTAATTATGAAGCGTTTGATTCAGCGTTTCCACGGAATCGGGATTTTCAACAATGATCCCGATAACAGCTATTTTGTTTTCCATTATAGTTCCTCCGTTCAAAGTGTCATCAGCAGCGCCATTTTGAATCTGCCGTCTGCTTTGACCCAATGCTTTCCGCCTGCGGCGAACTTGAAGTTTTCGCCTGCCTTGATGGGGTGTTCCTTACCCTCATAGCCGATAATGCCCTTGCCTTCAAGCGCGAAGATCAGCGCTTCGCCGGGAGCGGCGTGCTCGGAGAGTCCGGTGCCTTCGGCAAAGCTCATGATGACGAACTTCATCTTCTCATTATGGGCAACGTCCATATTGATGATCTTGCCTTCCTGATAGGGCAATAATTCCGCGAGTTTGAATACCTCGCCTGCTTTTACTGCGTTATTCATAGTGTTCCTCCTGATAGATATTTCTGTATAGATCGCTTTGGTGTTGGTTCTCATGCCGACGGGAGTGTCGGTGGGCGTCAGGATACAATCGCCCTCTTTAAGGTTCCAAACATCCTTGTCGGTATAGACCTCCATGCTGCCCTCGTGGAGCAGGATC
>JAFSRK010000009.1 GCA_017446165.1 Ruminococcus sp. | reverse complement strand
TATCGGCGGCTCGGTTGTACCCATCTCATATCTTGTGTAAGAAGAACGGTCGATAGACAACAGCTCCGCGACCTGAGCCTGAGTATAATATGTACGAAGCAGCCTGAGTTCCCGCAGTTGTTCGCCTAATTCAACAGACATATTTTTCTCCAATAAAAAAGTGCGCAGCCGAAGCCACGCACGAAAAACGATGACTTCGTATTGCTGCGACACAATCAAAAGAGTTCTACGAATAGAAGCACGTTTGTGAAGCCAACATTTTTGCCAAATGTCAACCATACTTCTATGATGTTCGCAGAACAACAACTTATTCTTTTGATTATGTCGCAAATAAATCTTACCATAATCCTCAGGTAATTGCAATCCTTTTTCATCAGAAAAGCGCCTCCTTCCGGAAGCGCTTATTTTTTCGACTGTTTGTCATCATATATCTACCGACTATTTATAATCAAACCCGCTCGGCTCGGCGATGGGCTGATCGAGCAGCTCGGGGTGGGCGCAGATGTGATGCACGAGTTTCAGGCTGCGGGCGAAGTAGAAGCCGTCGCCGATGCGCTCGTCCAGCGTCGCGCCGATATCGACAAAGGTACGAAGCTCCTTTGAGCCGTCGGGCATGATGACCTCTTTGTCGTGCATCTTGCCGACGGTGACCATGATGCCGTTGGTGCCGTAGTTATTGAGATGGTGATAGACGGCGGGGCATTTGATGCTGCCGAGGTTTGAGAGGAACACGGTCGCGTAGTGCGGGTCGCCCTCGGTGACCGCCTTGGGGTTCTTGCCCCAGAAATCCAGCCACTTGATGAACTTGACCACGAACATCAGGATCGGACGCGGGATCTTCGCGAAGGTATCGAGCAGCTGATCGACGCCGCCCTTGTTCTGACTGCCCTTGGCGCGAACCTTTTTGACGCGGTCGACGATCATGCGGCTGACGCTGTCGACGGTGTCGTTGTCCTTCGGCTCGAAGAACAGGAGAGCCTCCTCGGCGTGATCGTCAAAGGCGAGCTTCGCGACGAACGCCACGCTGATGCCGTAGCGCTCATAGGTGCGTCTGCCGGAGACGAAGCGGTTCATCAGCGGGCGCTCCTTGACCATCTTCGCGATCGCCGCGACGACACAGTGAAACAGGGTCGTCCGGTAATCGGGATGCTCGGCGTTCTTACGCTCGACAAACTTCAACAGCTCGGTGACGTCGATGTCGTCGTGCAGATAGACCTCCGCGTCGGTGCGGTTGGGATACAGATGACCCATGATGGTCTGCATGCCGGTCGTTTTGACGCGTCTGCCGTCCCGTCTGTCACCCCATTTTCTTTTATAACCATTGATAACCTTCGCCATGAATATCTCCCCTTATAAAGCCTTCCCCTCCCATAGGCTCCTTTTGGTAAAAGGAGCTGTCGACAAAGTCGACTGAGGAATTGCAGGAATGTCGCGTAGCGACCACCTTATATCCTATATCTCTTCCCGACCTGCATCGCCTCGCACAGGATCCCGCTGCCGTTTGTCTTCACGACAAAGTCATCCGTGGGGATCTGTGACGACATCGGCGGAAAGGCGTCGTCATAGTGATCGAGTAAAATACGCTTCGGTTTCAGCGTCTCGATGATCGGCTTCACCGTTGCGGACGGATCGCCCGTCCCCTGAAACGGCAGGATCAGCGCGTCCGCACCGTCGGGATAGATCGTATTTTCGTCCATCCCCATGCTGCCCATCAGCTGCAGGCGCTTGCCGTCGCATTGTATCTCATAGAACAGGGTCTCGCCGTTCTCGGGAAACGCCTTGTTGAGGCGGAGCATCTTGATAAGCGTTCCCGGGTGCTTCGCCGTGTCCTTTTTCAGCAGGGTCTTGCGCACCACGCCGAGATCGAACTTACAGTGCCGCCCCTGACAGACGGCGATCTCAAATGCGCCGAGCGTGAAGCGCTCGCCGGGTGCGATCCGATGAAGCCTGTCGTCGGGCATGCCGAGTGTCCTGAGCGTCGCACAGGGCGTTTCGGTCGCATAGATCACCGCCTCGCTGTCATAAAACAGCGTCGGGATATCGTGGATGTGGTCGAAGTGACCGTGCGTCACCAGCACCGCGTCGACGTTTCTCAGCTCACGCGCGCGGCTACTCTGATACCGCTTTTTGTCGCTGATGCCGATCGGCGCCATCGCGACAAAGGGGTCGACCGCCACGCGAAAGCCCTCATGCTCCAGCACGAGCGCCGCCGTGCCGTACCAGGTGATCCTCATGCCTTGTTCTCTTGTTCGGCGTTCGCTTCTTCCTCGAGCAGGCGGTAAGCCACCTTGCCGACCAGAGTCTTCGGCAGCTCCCTGCGGAAGATGATCTCCTTCGGGATCGCGTATTTTGCAACGTGCTTTCTCAGCTCCGCGTAGATCTTCTGCTTGAGTTCATCGGTACCTTCGACGCCGTCCATCAGAGCGACATAAGCCCTGACGCGCTGCATCCTCCTCGGATCCTTGACGCCGATGACACAGCTGTAGGCGACCTCCTCGAGTCCGTCGATGATATTCTCGATCTGACCGGGATAGACGTTGTAGCCGTTGGTGATGATCATGCGCTTGATGCGCTGTTTGAAGTAGACATAGCCGTCCTCGTCCATATAGCCGAGGTCGCCGGTATAGAGCCAGACGTTGCCGTCCGACAGGGTTCTCAGGGTGTTGGCGGTCTCCTCGGGATTGTCGAGATAGCCGGTCATGACTGTCGGTCCGCGCAGAATGATCTCGCCCTCCTTGCCGGGCAGCAGAACGTCGTCCGTGCCGGGTGTGACGATCTGGTAGACCGTGTCGGGGAACGGGATGCCGATGCTGTTCTCGCGGTATTCGTCGCGCGGGGTCAGACAGCTCGCGGTGACGCACTCGGTCAGACCGTAGCCCTCGCGCACCTGGATGGTCGCGCCATGCTCGCGCAGGAACTTGTCGATGCTCTTTTTCAGCTCTACGGACAGCGAATCGCCGCCGCAGAACATGCCGCACAAAAAGCTCAGATCCTGACCGTCGAGCTGCTTTAAGTGCAGCAAAGCCTCGAAGATGGTCGGTACACCCGCGATGAAGTTCGGGCGCTTTTTGATCAGCGCCTGTGCATAGGACTTGCCGTTGAAGGACGGCAGGAGCATGCAGCACGCTCCGTGGATGAGTACGGTGTGGATATTGATACCCAGTCCGAAGCCGTGGAACATCGGCATACAGCTGAGCATGCGGTAGCCCTTTGTCAGCGGAACGCCGATCGCCTCGACCGCCTGTAAGCCGAGCGCGTTGAAGTTGAGGTCGGTCAGGCAGATGCCCTTCGGCACGCCGGAGGTGCCGCCGCTGTAGAGGATGACCGCGGTGCGGTATTTATCGAAGGTGATCTCGGGCAGCGGCTGGTTCCCCGCTTTTTTGAGGAAAGCGGAGTAGAGCATGCTGTTCTCACCGTCGGGATATTTGAGGAATTTTCGACCCGCCTTGAGGGTGAACGCCAGCCCGAGATGCGGGGGCAGCTCATCCTGCATCCTCGTCACGATCGCGGTGACGGGATGATCGGCGTCGGCGATCGCCGCCTTGACGGTCTTGTAGAACATATCGACCGTCACGATCGCCTTGCTCTTCGAGATATTGAGATAGAAGGTGATCTCGGTCTGTGCGGACATGGGATGCACCATGTTGGCGACCGCGCCGATGCGGTTGAGGGCATAGAAGCTCTCGAGGCACTGGGGAATATTCGGCAGACAGAGGGTGACCCTGTCGCCCGCCTCGATACCGATCGCGCGGAACGCGCGCGCACAGCGCTCGATACGCTCGACAAACTTTTTGTAGCTGATGTGCTTCTTGTAGAATTCGATCGCCGGCTCATCCGGCCACTTGTTCGCGATCTTCTCGATCATCTGGAACATCGTCAGCTCGGGATACTCCAAATGATCTCTCTGTACATATTTCTCGCTCATGTTGAACCTCATATATGACTGGAAAAACGACCCGTCGGGGGCATTTCCGCTCTCACACGGGTCGTTATTATCTGATTATCCTAACTGCTTGATCGCGGCTTCGATCATCGTGATCTTCTCGCGTTCTCTCTCGGCCTGTGCCTTGATCTTCTCGATGACGGCGGCGGGAGCCTTGCCCATGAAGCCGGGGTTACTGAGCTTGCCCTCGTCCTGCCTGAGCATCTTCTGCGTCTGCTCCAGCTCCTTGTTCAGGCGCTTGAGCTCAGCTTCCTTATCGACCAGCTCGTTCATCGGGATGTAGATCTTCGCGTCGGCGGTAACGACCGTCACCGCGCCGTCGATGCTGAATTCCTCGCCGATCTCGACCTCGCTTGCCGAGGCGAGCTTCTTCATGAACTCCACGCCGTGGGCGAAGGTCTCAGGCGCTTTGGTCGCGATATAGTAGCTCGCCTTCTTGGAGGGCGGGACGTTCATCTCGTTGCGCTGGGTGCGGATCGCGGTGATCGCGGTCATGATCTTCTGCATCTGCTGTGCTTCATCGTCGAAGCACAGCGCCTCGGTGAACTCCGGATACTTCGTCAGCATGATGGTCTCGCCGTCATGCGGCAGGCTCTGCCAGATCTCCTCGGTGATGAACGGCATGAACGGGTGCAGGAGCTTTAAGATCTTGTCGAGGACATAGACCAGCACCTGACGCGCGCTCTGAGCGGCTTTTTCATCGTCGCCGTAGAGGCTCGCCTTTTTCAGCTCGATGTACCAGTCGCAGAAGCAGTCCCAGATGAAGTCGTAGAGCTTCTGTACCGCGATACCCAGCTCGAACTTGTCGAGGTTCTCGGTGACGTCCTTGCACAGGGTGTTGAGGGTGGAGAGGATCCACTTGTCCTCGAGCCTGAGATCGTCGGGCAGTGTGAGCGGCACATCGTGTCCCTCGATATTCATCAGCACAAAGCGGCTGGCATTATACAGCTTGTTCGCAAAGTTGCGGCAGCTCTCGACGCGTTCCTCTGAGAAGCGCATGTCGTTGCCGGGAGAGTTACCGGTCGCGAGGAAGAAGCGCAGCGCATCGGCACCGTAGCGCTCGATGACCTCGATCGGATCGACGCCGTTGCCGAGCGATTTACTCATCTTTCTGCCCTGGGAGTCGCGGATCAGACCGTGGATAAATACCGTGCGGAACGGTACGTCGCCCATGTTGTGCATGCCGGAGAAAATCATGCGAACGACCCAGAAGAAGATGATGTCATAGCCGGTGACCAGCGTGTCGGTCGGGTAGAAGTATTTCAGCTCCTCGGTTTTCTCGGGCCAGCCGAGGGTCGAGAACGGCCACAGCGCGGAGCTGAACCAGGTGTCGAGGGTATCCTCGTCCTGGTGCAGATGGGTGCATCCGCATTTCGGACACTTCTCAGGCGTCTCCTTCGCGACGACGGTCTCGCCGCATTCGTCACAGTAGTAGGCGGGGATCCTGTGGCCCCACCAGAGCTGTCTGGAGATACACCAGTCCTTGATATTTTCAAGCCAGTGGAAGTAGATCTTTTCACTTCTCTTGGGGATAAACTTGGTTCTGCCGTCGCGCACACAGTCGATGGCGGGACCTGCGAGCGGTCCCATCTTGACGAACCACTGCTTACTGACCATCGGCTCGATGGTAGTGTGACAGCGGTAGCAGGTGCCGACGTCATGCTTCAAATCCTCGATCTCTTTGAGAAGTCCCAGCTCAGTCAGGTCGGCGACGATCGCCTTTCTCGCCTCATCGGTGGTCATGCCGGCATACTTGCCGCAGTCAAGCACCTCTGGCTCGTTCTCGGCGAGTCCGCCCTGCGCCTTCAGCTCCTCATACGCCTTGACGTCGTCCGCGCCGGTCATGTGACCGTCATAGGTGAAGCAGCGAACGATCGGCAGGTCGTGTCTTTGACCGACCTCAAAGTCGTTGGGGTCGTGGGCGGGAGTGATCTTAACGACGCCGGTACCCTTCTCCATATCCGCATGCTCGTCGCATACGATCGGGATCTCTTTATTGAGCAGCGGCAGGATGACATGGCATCCGTGCAGGTGCTTGTATCTCTCATCCTCGACGTTGATCGCCACGGCGGTATCGCCGAGCATGGTCTCGGGACGGGTGGTCGCGATCTCGAGCATCTCCCCTGTCTCCTTGACGGGATACAGGATGTGCCAGAAGTGACCGTGCTGCTCCTCATATTCGACCTCGGCGTCCGAGATCGAGGTACAGCAGTGCGGACACCAGTTGACCATACGGTTGCCGCGGTAGATCAGACCCTCGTCATACAGCTTGACGAAGACCTCCTTGACGGCGTTCGAGCAGCCCTCGTCCATGGTGAAGCGCTCGCGCTCCCAGTCACAGCTGACGCCGAGCTTCCAGAACTGTTTGGTGATACGGTCGCCGTATTCCTTCTTCCACGCCCACGCGCGCTCGAGGAACTTCTCACGACCGAGATCCTCCTTGGTGATGCCTTCCTTGCGCATCGCCTCGACGATCTTCGCCTCGGTCGCGATGGACGCGTGATCGGTACCCGGAAGCCAAAGAGCCGAGTAGCCCTGCATCCTGCGGAATCGGATCAGGATGTCCTGCAGGGTGTTATCCAGCGCGTGACCGATATGCAGCTGACCGGTGATGTTGGGCGGCGGCATAACGATGCAGTAGGGCTTCTTCTCGGGATCGACAACCGCGTGGAAGTAGTTGTGACCCATCCAGAATCGATATATCCTGTCCTCGACCTGCTGCGGATCGTAGGACTTGTTCAGTTCAGCCATGTTGAACCCTCCAAAACTATTTCGAATCAAAAACGGAGTAATACTGATTTCAAATAAACCCCTTTAACATCTATTGCGTTAAATTCCGCAAATATCTTGTTTAAGCGTTTTAATTGAAATTAGTATAAAAGGTTTCTGCCGTTGGCTGCGCAGCCAACGATGAACCAAGGTTCATCTCATCACTTGCGCTGTGCGCGATCATCACTGATCACTGATAACTGCCGCAGGTAAATCCCCATAAAACCCCATATTACAACTCATATATTATCGCATTATATGCAGGTTTTGTCAAGCAGAAAAAGCCGCAAAACAACAGCGCAGCCGATCACTCGACTGCGCTGTTCTCATTCTTCCGTCAAATGCAGTTTCATCCGTTTCGTTTCTGTATCCCTGACATGATCATTCCCGAGCGATATGCTCAGTTCCGGTTCGACAATGCTTTCCTCTACTGCCTCCAGCGTGATCGTCAGTTCTTCCTCCGAGCTTTCCATAGAACGGAAACCATATTCGTTATCACCGATCATCAAATAAATATCCCCGAGCCCGTATTTTTCAAAATCCGGTTTTTCAAGGTATGTTCCGCTGATGACGGTTCGGGTGATATACTGCTCGACCCTGTCGATCCGCAGTTTCATGCCGGTATCGAACTCAAACACGGTATCGCATTTGTATTTCTTCGCGTCCAAATGCGGGGTCACGGTGAATTTCATATCCCATCCGCCTTTTACTCCATTGACGCCCGTGATAAACAGATGCATTTCACAGGCGAATTCCGGCCCGCCTTCAAAATGCAAAACCATCGCACTCGGTTCATCCGTGCCGAGTCCTGAGCCGCTGCCGCCGCTCATTTCGTAACGGTTGCCGAATTCATCATAAAGTGCTGCGCCTTCGATCCCGAACGTCCCCATGAAGAAATCATCATCCTGCGCTTTGCGCTCCATCTCGGGATCGTAGATATCCAGCCGAACTATTGTCCGATAGCCGTCAGAGACCGCGTCCGTCACCTTGACGGTGATATCGCCGGAGGTTGATTCGACATCCTCATAGCTCTCTACATACTTCGGATTGATCGACTCGTCAAAGAACCGATAGACCTCCATATACAGGTTCACGCCCATGAACGCCGACGCTGTCACAATGCCGATATTCACCAGAACGATGACGGCAGCCGAGATCAGCAACACCTTTTTGACGGGCTTCATCTTCGGTTTTACCGGTTCACAGGGAGTTGTTTCTTCCTGACGTACAGATGAAAGGACTTTTGTCAGCGCTTCCTGAGAAACCTCGATCTGATCAACCGCTCTCGTGTACTTGTTTTCAACCATGATATCCCTCCTCTTCCAGAATGTCCCTGAGCTTCAGCCGCGCCCGCCTGAGGGCGGAACTGACAGTATTCTCCTTTTTTTCGAGGATCTGTGCGATCTCCTTCACTGAGTACTCCTGATAATAGTACAGATAGATCACGCTGCGGTAAAAGGGCTTCAGCTTCATCACTTCATCTAAAATGCTTTGGCTCTCGGGGCTGATATCTCCGATATGATCTACCAGCGGCTCAACGCGCTTTCTCCACGCGCTCTTGTGAAGATCCTTACACTTATTGATCGTGACACGGATCAAATACGCTTTTAAATGAGCATCATCCGTCAAGGGCGCGTTATCATCGCGCACCAGCGAAAGACAAACCTCTTGAAAAATATCGTCCGCGTCCGCTCTTGAGCCGGTTTGGTGATACGCGAGGGCTGTGATCATCTTTGCATAGGTTTTCACGGCATCCTCGATCAACTCTGAGCGCGATATAAACGGCAAGATCTTCTCCGCAGAAGTGTCATTCATATGCTCCTCAACTCCTTTCACCGATAATACGATCCGAAAAGCGGTTTCCGTGCATTCCGAAAGATAAATCTAAAAAAGTTATTTCAGTATATACATAGGGGCGGATGCCCACATCTGCCTGAGGAACGATTCATTCATCATCACCTTACATGATCATCAAAAGTCAACGCATATAACAAACAGCGCAGCCGATCACTCGACTGCGCTGCTGTTTTATGGCAACTAAATTAATTATCTTACCATTCAGGGAACACCCTGAAAACTGAACAAAGTGAGAGATAAAGGAGAGTGGAATGCGGACTGACCAAAGACAATGTGGTCAAGCCCTCGACCTATTAGTACTGCCAAGCTAAACATGTCGCCATGCGTACACACGCAGCCTATCAACCTCGTAGTCTACAAGGGGTCTTACTCGCATAAAGCGATGGGATATCTAATCTTGGAGTCGGCTTCACGCTTAGATGCTTTCAGCGTTTATCCGATCCGTACATAGCTGCCCAGC
>JAFSRK010000068.1 GCA_017446165.1 Ruminococcus sp. | reverse complement strand
GGGGATTGGTCACGCGGTTGTAGATGTAGTCGCGTGTGACGGTGGTGTTATCGGAACCCTGTACGCTGACGGTAACGGTGTACTTGCCGAGCGCGGTGGGCGTGAAGCTGTAAGAGGTGTTGCGGGTGTAGTAAGGAGTGTTGATGGTCTTATCGGACGCGTCCTTGACTGTCACCTTATAGAACAAAAGCTTCGTGCCGGTGTTGCCGCCGCCTGCGGAAATGTTGATATTGCACGCGGTATTATTCTTGATCTGCTGGTTCGCAGCAGGAGTAACGCGCTTGATGAACGGAGCCTCGGAGGACGAGCCGTCGGCGACCTGGTAGGTCATGGTGCGCTTGTTGGTGTTGCCCGCAGCATCCTTGAACTCGAAGGTAATGGTGTAGGTACCCGCGGAGGAAGGAGTCCAGACAGCGCTGTTCACGGTACCGAAGTCCTTGATAACGGTGGTGCCGACAGAGAACTTGTAGTAGACGGTTCCCTGACCGGATGCCTGAGCGGACAGAGTGATCGCAGTACCCGCGAACTGGGGAGCCGCGAGATCAGCGGTGAAGGACTGAACCTGCAGAGGCGAGGTATCATAGATCTTCCACTCGCCGGTCTTGTTGTTGTAGATATAACCGGAGCCGGGGAAGGTCAGGTCACCGGTCTGGTTCTGACCGTTCTGGCTGAAGATGATGTTCGTGAAGCTCTTCGGGAGATTGTACTGCCAGATGTTGTTGCCGACAGAGGTCATCTTGACGCCCGGCCAACCGCCGTTGGAATCGGTGCCGCTGTTCCACATGTAAGCGGTAACGGTAGACCAGCCTGCTTCGTTCTCACAGTAAACGACCTGTGTACCCGGGTTGACGGGAGCTGTGGTCGGATTTTGAGGTGCAGTTGTGGGATTCTGAGCAGAAGACGTCGGGTTCTGGGGAGCAGTCGTCGGGTTGGAAGAACCGTCATAGTTGCTCCATGTACCGCTCTGGTTGTCATAAATCTTGTCCGTTCCCGGGAAGCTCATATCAGCCGTCTTGGTATCGTCGCCGCCGCCGTTGAGGATAATGCTCGTGTAGCTGCCGGATACCTGATAACGCCATACGCCGCCGCCGATGTTTTCCATCGCGGCACCGGGCCACTCAGCGTTCTGATCGGAAGCGCCGGTACCCCACATATAAGCGTAGACGGTACCCCAGCCCGCGTTATTGAGGCAGTAGATATAACCGCTTGATACAGGAGCCGAGGTGGGATTAGCAGGACTTGTGGTGGGAGTAGGTGTAGGTGTGTTGCCCGCTTCGGAAAGAGGGATACAGTTCAGACCCGCGTTCTCAGAGGTGAAGTAGATGCGGACTGCTTCGCCGCTCTGGTTCCACAGGTGCATACAGGCATAGCCGTGGTAGTTGCCCTGAGAGAGGTAATACTTACCTGCGTTCTGAACGCCGCCGACAGCCGGACTCTTGACCGCGCTGGCGCCGTTGTTGTTGACCTTGGATACAACGAAGCAATAGTCGCCGCCCGCTGACTGAAGGTCATAGTAGTAGTAGCCTTTTGTTCCATCGTATGAGAATGAACCCGTCGGAGCGGTCATCGCGCCGAAATCAGGGTCATTGGTGTTGAGTCCCCAAAGGTAGTAGTTCTCTTCGCCGGTCTGGGCAAGGTCGGTCGTTTCCGCATTGACAACCAGAGTGCATGCGAGCATAGATATCAGCATCGCTGCAACCAGCACGAGAGACAACAGAACTTTTTCGGACTTTTTCAATACTCTCACGATAGTTTCCTCCTTTTCAGCATGATATTTGCTTGTAGAAATGCATACTAACTCTTATACACATATATTATATAAAAAGTTACAAACTTTAATTTTCTTGCAGAGAATTATTATGTGTATAATTTTCGACTTCGAATCTGTGCATATTCCACAATATAATTCTGTTCCTTTATTGCTTATGCATAAAGAAACCTCCGGTTTCCCGGAGGCTGTTAGTGATTGATTACCGATTGCTGCCTTTGATTCTCTCCCAATAGGCTTTATACGCCTGCTCGGTCTTGTTCTCACCGTACCGATAGTAACGGTGATCCTTGATATCATCGGGCAGATACTGCTGATAGGTCCAGTGGTTCGGATAGGAATGAGGGTAGATATAATTCTGACCCTTCTCTTCCCTCTCCTCGCCGTCATAGTGGACGTTCTGGAGCTGACGCGGGACGATCTGTCCGAGTCCCGCTCTGACGTCCGCCTGCGCCGCGGAGATCGCGCTCTCGCCGGAGTTGGACTTCGGCGCAAGGCACACCATGATCACCGCGTCGGCAAGGGGGATCCGCGCCTCGGGAAAGCCGACCTGCATCGCGATATCGACACAGGATTTGACGATCGGGATGATCTGGGGATACGCGAGTCCGACATCCTCGCACACGCACACGACAAGTCGCCGGCACGCGGAGATTAAGTCGCCCGCTTCCACCAGCCGCGCGAGATAGAACAGCGCCGCGTCGACGTCGCTGCCTCGCATGCTTTTCTGGTAAGCGGAGATCACGTCATAGTGCGAATCGCCGTCGCGGTCGTATTTCGCGCCTGAACGCTGGGTCAGGGATTTCGCGAGTTCAAGATCGACCGTGACGCGGTCTTCCCCGTCGCCCGCCAAGACACACAGCTCGACCGCGTTGAGCGACTTGCGGACGTCGCCGCCGCATGCCTTGCAGATATGCTCCACAGCGTCATCGGAAAAGTCGATCGGTTTATTCTTCTCCTCGCTCAGCACACGGATCGCACGCCGCACGGCACGCGCGACCTCATCGGGTTCGACCGGCTTGAATTCAAAGACCGTCGAGCGCGACAGGATCGCGTTGTAGATGTAGAAATACGGATTCTCGGTGGTGGAGGCGATCAGGGTGATCGAACCGTTCTCGATGAATTCGAGCAGGGTCTGCTGCTGTTTTTTGTTGAGATACTGGATCTCGTCGAGATAGAGCAGCACGCCGTTCAACCCCTCAAAGGTATTCAGCGACGACACGATCTCCTTGATATCGGCAGTCGAGGCGGTGGTGCCGTTGAGCTTCTTGAACGAACGGTTGGTGATACGCGCGATATAGGACGCGAGGGTGGTTTTTCCCACGCCGGAGGGACCGTAGAATATGAGGTTGGGGATGCTCCCGCTCTCGATGATCCTTCTCAGCGGTCGACCGGGAGCAAGCAGTTCTTTCTGACCGACGATGTCGTCGAGCGACTCGGGACGCAGTCTGTCGGCAAGCGGTGTGTTCATGGTATTCCTCCGGAATTCAGTTAGTAGTCGGTGGTTGATAGTTGGTAGTTCTGTAGGAAAACGCTTCGCGTTTTAGAATAGTAATTGGTAGTTGATCGTTCCGATTCAAAATCAGGTGCGGATGAATCCCGCTTAACTACCAACTACCAACTAATAACTACAAACTATTTATATAACGGATACTTCTCGCAGAGATCGGCGACCATCTTGAGGACGGTCTCCTTGTTGCTGTCAAAGTCCTTGATGACAAGCGAGATGCACTCGGCGATGACGTCCATGTCATCCTCTTTCAGACCGCGGGTGGTAACAGCGGCGGTGCCGAGTCTCAGACCCGAGGTAACGAACGGAGAGAGCGGCTCGCCGGGGATGGTGTTCTTATTGGCGGTGATATGGACCTCGTCGAGGTTATGCTCGAGATCCTTGCCGGTCACGCCGTCCTCGCGCAGATCGAGCAGCATGACATGATTGTCTGTGCCGTCGGAAACGAGCTTGTGACCGCGTTTTACAAGACCATCGGCAAGCGCCTTGCAGTTCTTAACGATCTGCTCGGCATACGCCTTGAACTCGGGCTGTAAGGCTTCCTTGAAGCAGACAGCCTTCGCCGCAATGATGTGCATCAGAGGACCGCCCTGCATGCCGGGGAAGGTCGCCTTGTCGATCGCCTTGGCGAACTCCTCCTTACAGAGGATCATGCCGCCGCGCGGACCGCGCAGGGTTTTATGAGTAGTGGTAGTGACAAAATGTGCATAGGGTACGGGATTCTCGTGCTGACCGCCGGCTACCAGACCCGCGATATGAGCCATGTCGACCATCAGGTATGCGCCGACCTCATCGGCGATCTCGCGGAAGCGCTTGAAGTCGATCGCGCGGGGATAAGCGGACGCGCCGCAGACGATCATCTTCGGCTTGCATTCCTTCGCCTGCTCGAGGACCTTATCATAGTCGATGCGGTGGGTCTCGGGATCAACGCCGTAGCTGACGAAGTTGAAATACTTGCCGCTGATGTTGACGGGTGAACCATGGGTCAGATGACCGCCCTCGGAAAGGCTCATACCCATGATGGTGTCGCCCGGCTCGCACATCGCGAAGTAGACGATCTGGTTTGCCTGGGAACCGGAATGAGGCTGGACGTTCGCATGCTCCGCGCCGAAGAGCTTGCACGCACGCTCGCGCGCGATGTTCTCGGCGATGTCGACCGCATAGCAGCCGCCGTAGTAGCGCTTGCCGGGATAGCCCTCGGCGTACTTGTTGGTCAGCACGGAACCCATCGCCGCCATCACCGCGGGAGAAACGATGTTCTCGCTGGCGATCAGCTCGAGGTTCTGCTGCTGACGAGTCAGCTCGGTCGCCATAGCCGCGCCGATCTCCTCATCATAGTTCTTTACAAATCCGATTGAATCCATCAAATCCTTGTACATTCTATACCTCCAAATTTTTTCGATATTTCTGACAGGGGTTTCGCAATAATTTATATAAATGCTGACAGCAATTGCTTGTACTGTCAACTGAGCTTTCCTATATCAGGTGCTTGTCCTGATTGCATCGATCAGGCGTTTCAGGTCATCGAGCGTTTCCATGGAGAAAGCAAGGTTGCGGAGCTTCGCGGCGTTCTTGAAGCCCTTGAGATAATAGGCGGTGTGCTTGCGTGCTTCACGCATGCCGACCCGCTCGCCCTTGTATTCGACGACGCCGGTGATATGGCGGCTGAGGACGTCGAGCTTCTCATCAAGGTCGGGCTTCGGAAGAAGCCTGCCCTCAGACAGATAGGCGTTGACCTCGCGGAATACCCACGGATTGCCGAGAGCGCCGCGACCGATCATGATGTAATCGACGCCGGTATATTCATAAAGATGTTTCGCAGAAAGCGCGTCCGCCACATCGCCGTTACCGATGACCGGGATCTGTACCGCTCGCTTGACGTCGCGGATAATGTCATAGTTGACAGGCGGCGCATAGAACTGCTCGCGGGTTCTTCCGTGGACGGTGATCGCTGCCGCGCCGTTGTCTTCTGCGATCCTCGCGACCTCGACCGCGTTGATATGCTCACCGTCAAAGCCCGACCGGATCTTCACCGTCACGGGAATATCAACCGCGTCGGATACCGCCTTAACGATCCTGCCGCACAGGGCGGGATCCTTCATCAGCGCCGCGCCGGAGCCGCCGCCCGCGATCTTCGGAGCGGGACAGCCCATGTTGATGTCGATCACGTCGGGGCGGTATTGCAGAGAGAACCGCGCCGCGTCAGCCATGGTCTCAGGCTCGGTACCAAAGATCTGTACCGCGCAGGGATGCTCCATCGGAGAGATTTCCATCAGCTCGGCGGATTTCTTCGAGTGATAGGCGATGCCCTTTGAGCTGACCATTTCGCTGACACAGTAGCCCGCGCCGAACGACATGCACAGCTCGCGGAAGGCTCTGTCTGCAACTCCCGCCATGGGAGCGAGCGCCGCGAAGCCTTCGAGGGTCAGGTTACCGATCTTCATCCGTCAGGCACCTCTGCGGTGGGTGCGCTTTGACACCATCACGCCTGCGACGACCGAGATGCCGACCGCTACGCAAAGCCACATCACGATGCCCGAGAACAACGAGGCGTCGGAGACCTCGACGTCGGGCAGAGGCTCCGCAGTCGCGGCGACGACCTCGGCGGGCGCTACCGTCGGCAGCTCCGCGAGATTCTCATTCGGGGTGTACTGCGATATATTATCATCGAGATCGTCGATTCGATTGATATATTCATTTTGCGGCTCATACTGCTGCCAAGGATTCTCGGGAGCAGCGGTCGGTGTTTCATACTGTCCGTCGCCTTGGTCATCGGGATTGCTGACCTGTTCTTCGCCGACGTTGCCGTCCTCGATGCTCTGTGCGCCGTCCTGAGGGGTCTCGCCGCCGGGCGTTACGCTCTCGCCTGCACCGGCATCTGCGCCTGTATCGGGGGCTTCTCCCCCATCGGTGATCGCCTGATCCCCACCGCCGCTATCGGGCGCGGCAGCAGCGGAAAAGCTCAGCGCGGAGAAGAATATCATCAGCACAAGCGCAAATATCATCACGCGTACAGCCGTTTTTTTCTCTCTCATATCTTGACTCCTGTTTTTGGCATTCGGTAAATTGCACGAACGATCATCTTGCAGTCTGTGATAATTGTACAAATAGACAAAGTAGTGCAAGATTAGTTATATTATAGCAAATCCTCAGCCTTTTTGCAAGGCTGAGGATGTTCTTTTACGAATTATTCACATTGTTTTTCAGTACCGCCGCGAGAGCGTTTCCGAGCAGTTCACCCGAGTACTTCGCCTCATCCGTCGTATTCGCGTCGGTACCGACCTCGATGAGCAGAGAGCCGTTGTTGAAATCCATGTTGTAGCTGAACTCGCCGAAGTCCAGCGCGCGGGTCATGCCGGGGTAGCTGTCCTCACACTGTTTCTGGAGCTTCAAAGCAAAGATCAGGTTCTCGTTCCATGTAGGAAAGCCGCCGCTCTCGTCATAGCCGCTCATGATCATGATTTGAGCCGCCTTTTTACCGCCGTATTCAAAGGTCGGCTTATACTTCGTTCCGTCACCCGACGTCATCGAGTCGCGGTGAATATCGAGGGTGACGAGGATGCCGGGATATTTTTTCTTATATTTTTCGATCGTGTCCCAGCTTCTGCCGTAGGAACCGTCGTAGGACGGATAATCGTGGAGGGTGGTATCATGGACGACCCCTATCCCCTGCTTTTTGAGCGATTCGGCGATCTCGTCGCCGACCGCCATCACGCCCTGACTTCCGTCGGTAGAGCGCGGGTAGAAGTCGTCGTAGTAGTACCCGCAGTCCTCGTCGAGATAGCTCTCGCAGGTGTGAGTATGATAGATCAACACCTGCACGGTGCGGTTGTCCATGAGCGTGAACGGCAGCTCGGATGACAGAAGTTCTCCGATATCGGGATCATAAGGGGTGCCGTTGTCGACGCTGATGTTATCATAGCTCATGTTGCCGCCGGAGTTGTCGATCTCGACGACAGGATATGTATCGCCCGAGTGGGTCGTTTTCGCGGGCTTTTCGGTCGGGAACTCGGTCACAGGCTGCTGTTTTGCGAGAGGCTTTTCGGGGATCATCGGCTGATCTTCGGGCTGTTCTTCTTCGTGATCAGCCGCTTCAAATCTGACCGATCCGTTGGTATAAGCGAGCATCTGAGCCGCGATCGCCGAATCACCGAACAGATCAAAACACCCTGTCGCACGGTAAAGTACGGCAGTCAGGCTGACGCCGATAACCAACAGCATCGCCGTAATGACGGATATTCTTTTGAACGTTTGCTTTTTCATCTTCTCACCCGTTCATATATATGTGCAGGAAAGGAGATGTATGCTTACGAGGAGTACGAAGCTATAGCAGGTTCAGCAGGTCTTCGACCTCGATGCCGCTTTGGAGGGCGTAGTTGATCGACAGCGAAATCAGCTTTGCAGCGCGGTCGATCAGCAGATCGACCTCCTTCGGCGTGACAACCATCGCCCTGCCTTTCGGGGACACCTCTTTTTTCAGTCGAACGCCCTCATACTCGTTGTCAATGTCCAACAGATCGAAGGCGAGCGTCAGCGCATCCACGACCGTCGGCACACCGATTGCAATCACCGGGATACCCATTGTGTCCGCGTCGATTCGCACGCGGTGATTACCGACTCCCGCACCGGGCGAGATACCTGTGTCAGAGATCTGGATCGTACAGCCGAGTCTCTCGAGTCGTCTGGAGGCAAGCGCGTCAACGACGATCAGCGCCGAGGGGCGGATGCGCTTGATCACACCGAGCAGCAGTTCGCCGGTTTCGATGCCGGTCTGACCGGTCACGCCGGTGTTCATCACCGCTACGGCACGCAGACAGTCGAGTCCCGTGGAGCGCGCGATCTCACCCGAGATATGGCGCGTCGCCATCACTTTCGATGCGGTTTTCGGGCCGAGGGCGTCGGGGGTGATCTCGATGTTGCCCAGTCCCGCGACCAGCACCAGCCCATTGACCGGCAACAGCCGCCTGATCTCGTTCGACAGCGCGATCAGACGCTCGTCGGTATCGCGCACATTATCGGTCAGCGGCGGCAGCTCGGCAGTAATATAGGTTCCCTTCGGCTTCTTTAAGAGTTGTCCTGCACGGTCGGTTCGGATCCACAGCCGTTCGATCGACAGCCCTCCGATCTTCTCGCTCTCATAGTCCACGCCCTTGATATCCTCGCCGAGCAGCTCGCGTTCCTCAACGGCAAGGTCGGTTCTTCTTTCCATCTCCATCCCGCTCCCATTAGAAAAAAGTTAAGAATATGACATTATTATGAACAAAAAACTTATTTACATTCAACAAATCTTGTGGTAATATAAACTTGAATTATTAGATTCAAAGGAAGATTGATATGAAAAAGAAACTATGTGCCTTTTTGCTGACCGCAGCGCTCCTCTCATCCTCTGCTATCGGGGCATCAGCCTCAAAGGTAGATGAAGCTCCGACAGGCGCCAAGATCGACATCGGCGTTGTTGCTGCGGATTATCCGGAAGTCGGCACTGAGCTGGATCCTTCCTCTCCTCTGCCCTCGTCATTCAGCAACCGCGAATATGCTACAGCTGTTCGCAGCCAACGCTTCAACACCTGTTGGGCGTACTCCTCATCGGCGGTGATGGAGATCGTCGCAAATAAAGCGGGACTCTATGACAGTCAGTTCTCACCGATGCACATGAACTACTGGGCAACAACGCATGAAGACGGTACAGGCTGGCAGCGCACCTATGACGACGCCGGTTATCCCTACATCGCCATCGGCTATCTGACCGCAGGCATCGGTTCCGTCAAGGAGGAGGACTTCAGCTCCGACCTCAGCTTCGACGACTACGCTGCTTTGACTGAACCGCTCAAGCCGTATCTCAGCGCGAACTCACTGATCTATCTCAACGGTAACGACCGTGATACAATCAAAACAGCCATCTACAAATACGGCGCTGCCGTCGGAAACTTCCACTATGTCACCGACTTCTACAACAAAGACAACTCCGCATACTACTGTGATACCGAAGGCTTGACTACCTCTCAGCTCAGAGGTCACGCGATCGCGATCGTCGGCTGGGATGATGATTACAGCCGCGAGAACTTCAAGCAGGAACGCACCGTTACCGATTCGGTAAACCCCGAGGAATCCACGACCGTAACGGTCATGCCTAATCACGACGGCGCGTGGCTATGCAAAAACAGTTGGGGTACCTTTTGGAGCAACGACGGCGGATACTTCTGGATCTCCTATGAGGACAATTATCTGTTCGATACCCGCTTCGGTCCCAGCTACGCGATCATCGGCACTGAGCAGTATAACGCCAAAAAGAAGCTCTATCAGAACGAGCTTTACGGTTCGACCTATGAATTCGAGTATATTTCCGGCAACGATTATGTGAATTCCAGAAAATCAAAGCTGACCTATGTCAATGTATTTGACTTTGATAACCGTTACAACAGGCTCGACAAGATCATTTTTGAAAGCACTTCGATCGGCTCGGACTATGATATCAATCTCATACCGCTCGACGAAAACGGCGTTCCCGTAAAAGACGAGAGCCTTTGGACATTGCTCGGCACAGGCACCATCGACTACGAAGGCTATATCTGCTGCGATATCGAAAACGTCGATCTTCCTCATGAAAGACTCGGTATCGGCATCAGTGTCAAAAAGACCGATATCAGCAGCGACATGACCATCGGCGCCTGTGAATGGCTGAGTGTCGGTAACGGCAGGATGGTCTTTGTCCCGGCGACACAGGAAGGCGACTGCTTCATTATCGGCTATGATAAAGAGCCGTGGGAGCTGAAAACCTTTTATAAAGAAAAGGTAGATGACACGATCGGCGGTACCTTTGTCATCAAAGCGGTTGCCGAAAAATCCGATCTGATAGGCGATGTCGATCTCGACGATATGATCAACATCATGGACGTCACCTCGATCCAGCGTTTTATCGCCGATCTCAACGAGTTTGACGATTATCAAAAGATGCTTGCCGACTATGACGGCGACGGTGTTATCACCATCATTGACTGTACAAAGATCCAGCGTGTTCTCGCCGGTATCGACGAACCTCTTCATCCCCTGTACTAAACCGATCATAACGCATACAGCAAAGGAGCTGTCCCCCGCGGGACAGCTCCTGTTTTATTGCACTCTATATTCAATTGATTCCTTATGCCGCTTCGTAAGCTAAGAAGAAACGGATACGCGCCGCGTCCATGATGCTGAGGATGCTGTCGCCGTCATAGTCGCCGACGATCATCATGTACTCGGTCGGGACCAACAGCTCGGCTACCACCAACTGGATCCTTGTCGCATCCATGATAGTCAGCTCGTCGTCGCTGTCCACATCGCCCATCATCAGCATGCGGACCGTTGTATCGGGTTCCGTGACCTCGACGATCGCTTCGGTAGGCTTTTGAGTCGGAGGCTGAGTCGGTGGGGCGGTAGGCTTGACCACCGGAGCGACAGTCGGCTTTACAACAGGCGCCGTGGTAGGCTTGACGACAGGAGCGGTTGTCGGCTTGACGGTCGGCGCGACCGTAGGCGTTGTCGTCGCCTTGGGGACAGAGGGATTCGTCTGAGTCGTCTCGGACTCGGAGGTCTTCTTATAGATCAGCTTGGCGAAATCGGTGACAAACCATCCCGTAACGCCGTTATAGGTGGTGTAGCCCCATGTATAGCCTTCGTTTTTCTTGACCTTGGTGACGGTGACGTCCTGACCGTAGGTGATACCGCCGAGGACCGGATGGCTTGTCCCATAGCCGGAGCGAAGGTTCACTCCGTCGGACGAGGTGATGCGGTAAACGTCGCCGTTGACTGTCGGTGTTGTTGCAGTCTGCGTCTCGGTGACGGTAGCACCGGAGGAAGAAGTGACATAATCGCCGAGGTAAATATAGCCTTGGAAGATCCACGTTTTGTTGCCGTTGGAGGGATCGTTGATCGGCGCCGTGTTGGTATAGAATTCAATACCGCTGTAGGCGGAGTTCGAAAAAGTGATCGTATTGTTCTCGACCTTCTCGACAACCGCAACATGACCCGAGGTACCGCTGGTATAGACCCAGCAAGCGATAGCGCCGACCTTCGGCGTGGTACCGTAGGGATAGAAGCCGTTGTTCTTGTTGTAATCGTACCACAGATAGGCGCTGTACGCGCTCAGGTTAGGCGCCTTGCCGAGGATCTCATAGGCTCTGCCCCATGCGTAGCAGGTGCAGTTCGGCATACCCCAACCATATTTGTAGAACACGTTGAGGTCGGAATAGTAGTATTTGTTCGTTTTTGCGGGGGCAGTCAGGCGGGGCGTGTAGCTCTGTGCCGCTGTGGCGGAGAGATCTGCCTTTTTGCTTTCGACCTGCTTTATTTCGGGAGCGATGACTTCGCCCGGGATCGTCGCGGCATTCTCTGTATAAACGGCGGCAGACATCACGGCTACCGTGCCCGCTAACAAGGAAAAAACGAGAATAAAAGCAGTCAGCTTTCTGAGCAGCTTCACAGCCAAACCTCCCATCATAGAATAATTCTTATTTGAAATTATAATATACTTATGCGGGAAATAAAAGCTTTATGACAGGATTGACAACTCAGGTAACAAATATTTCTTTTTTTGAAAAATGAAGGAAAGCGGCTCAGCCGAAGCTGAGCCGCATAGTATCATTCAGTTTACATGACATAGAGCAGGATCGAGATGAACTGCAGCTCACAGCCGACGACCACACACACATGAAAGATCGAGTGCATGTAGCGAATACGCTTGCCTAGTCCGTACAGCACGGCGCCGATTGTGAAGCTGATCCCGCCGAACAACAGCAGTAAAAAGCCGGGCAGGGTCATGGTTTTTACCGCCAGTCCGAGGATCGCCACGATGCACCAGCCCATGCCGATATAGCATGCCATGGAGATCTTCTCAAAGCGTTTGAGATCGACCGCGTTGAGGGCGACGGCGATCGCCGCGAGTCCCCACTCAACACCGAAGATCGTCCATGCAATCTCGGGATTCTCCGGGCGGATCTTGCACAAGAGGATCGGCGTATAGGTACCCGCGATCAGGAAATAGATATCGCAGTGGTCTATGATGCGCATCACGCGCTTTGCACCGCCGGGCTTCAAGCCGTGATAGATGCTTGAGATCGTGAACATCGTCACCAGCGTCACGCCGTAGACAGCGCCCGTGACGATCGCCCACGGGTTGCCGTGAAGCGACGCAAAAACTACCAGAAGCGGTATCGCCGCGATCGCCAGCGCACCGCCCACGATGTGGGTCACCATATTCACGATTTCTTCGGCGCGGGTATAATCGGGCAATTCGGTCTTATAGCGCTTGGTCTGAGACAGCTCACCCGACAATGTGCGGGTAGCGTTCATCATGCGTCCTCCCTTTGGTCTCCGAGGAAGAAGAGTGCGACAGTACCGACGCCGGTATGACAGCCGATGGTGGTGCCGATATCGAAGATCGGGACCTCCTTGACATTCTTGAAGCGCGCGAGGATCTGATCTCTGACGGATTCTGCATCCTCGAGGCAGTCGGAGTTGGAGATATAGCACAGACCGTCATAATCCAGTCCGCCCAGCGCATGCTGCTCCATCTTATCGACCAGCGCAGTCAGCACCTTTTTCTTGGTGCGCACCTTGCTGATGGGAACGAGCTTGCCGGAGGGGCTGACGTTCAGAAGCGGACAGATCTTGAACGCGCCGCCGATAACGCCCTTGACCTTAGAGATTCTGCCGCCCTTGATATAATAGGTCAGGTCGGTCGAGCAGAACCAGTGAGAAACCTGCTGACGATGCTCGAGCGCCCATTGATAGACCTCTTCGATCGGCTCGCCGGCGTCGCGCTTCTGAGCAAGCATATCGACGAAAAGTCCGCTGCCGGAAGAAGCACAGAGGGAATCCACGATATAGATCCTGCGGTCGGGAAACTCGGGACGGAGCATCTCAGCGGCGGTAGACGCGCTCTGGAAGGTGCTGGAAATGCCGGAGGAGAGGGTCGCGTGGAGAATATCCTGACCGGTGGAAAGAAGATTTCTGAAATAGTCCACATATTCGCCGACGGATACCTGTGAGGTCGCGGTATCCGCGCCGGCGCGGATGTGCCGATAGAATTCCTTCATTGACATCGTC
>JAFSRK010000067.1 GCA_017446165.1 Ruminococcus sp. | reverse complement strand
TCCTTGTCGCGAATGGCTTCGTTGATCTGAAGTTCCTGTTTGCTGATGTCCAGCACCTCCAATAATAATGTAAACAAAAACACGGACAGATGGCTCCGTCCGCGTACAATACTAAACATCGGTCAACCGACCGAAAGTATTGACCCGTGCAGACGATACCCCACAGGTGAAAGCCAACTGCTTTGCTTTGTTGTCCTTGATATTATATAATCTTTTATATTGATTGTCAAGAATTATTTTTGAAAAAAATGTGATATGATATAGAAAGTGTCAATCTAACAGGAGATTTCAATGCTGAGATTCAGAAACAACGAAGATTATCAACAATACTATTATAAAAAAGACCTGAAACGAACCGCGAACGGTCTCGGGCTGATGCTGGTGACGGTATTCGTGCTGGAGATGGGACTGGATATGATCATCGCCATCTGGTCACAGTCAAAGCCGTTTGAATTCACCATGCTGTTCGGCTCAAGCGATATGCCGAGTCTATTGTTGAACGGCGTCGCGTCCGCGGTGCTGTTCTTCGTGGTGGCAGGGTTGTACGTTCTGCTCGAGAAGCGCAGCTTCGGCGCGCTGTTCCCGTTCGAGAAGGTCGGCAAAAAGAAGCTCGCGATGCTCTGCACCATCGGTATCGCGATCTCACTATTGAGCAATCTCGCGCCCGAGATGCTGTCTGAGGTATTCGGGATGTTCGGCATATCCAATCAGGGCGGCGACGTCAGCATCAGCGGCTCGGACGATCTGCCGTCGGTGCTGATGTACTATCTGGTGATCGCGATCATTCCGGCGTTCACTGAAGAATTCGCATTCCGCGGAGTCATCCTCGGCTCGCTGAGAAAGTATTCGGACGGCTTGGCGCTGGTGGTATCCTCGGCGATGTTCGCGCTGATGCACGGCAACTTCGTCCAGATCCCGTTCACGTTCTGCTGCGGGCTGATGTTCGGCTTCCTCTTGATCAAGACCAACTCCATGCTGCCGGGTATGATCGTGCATTTCCTCAACAACGGACTTTCGGTCACCTTTGACCTGCTGTACCAATACAACATCATGTCGTCGAATCTGGTCAATCTGTGCTACGGCGTGGTCATCGTGATCACGGGTATCCTTGCGCTGATCTTCCTGCGCAGATTTGCGAAAGAGGACGACGGCTTCTTCAAGGTCGAGCGTTCGGACGATGTTATCCCCTACCGCGAGAAGGTGAAAACCGCGGCAGGCTCTCCGACCGTCATCACCTTCTCGGTGATGATGCTGCTGGCGGCGGTGTTCCAGCTGATGCAGCCGTATCTGATGTCGCTGCAGAGGTGAAACTATGGATGCTGAATTCATGAAAGAGGCTTTGCAGCTTGCGAAAGAAGCCTTTGACGACGGCGAGGTGCCGGTCGGCGCGGTGGTCGTCAGAAAGGGCGAGATCGTCGGCAGGGGCAGGAATCGCCGCGAAAAAGGCAAAAACGCCCTGTACCACGCGGAGATCGAGGCGATCAACAATGCCTGTTCTGCGCTCGGCGGCTGGCGGCTGTGGGAATGTGAGTTGTATGTCACGCTCGAACCGTGTCCGATGTGCGCGGGAGCGATCGTGAACGCGCGCATCCCGCAGGTGTATTTCGGCGCGTACGACGTCAAAAACGGCTGTTGCGGCTCGGTCGCGAATGTACTGGAGCTGCAAAACGGTTACCATCCCGCGTATGAGGGCGGGATCATGGAGGACGAATGCGCGGCGATCATGAGCGCGTTTTTTAAGCGATTGAGAAAATAACGCAATTAGCAAAGGCACCCTCAGGTGCCTTTTGTTGTATCACATAAATATTAGCTTCTCTCGACCTCTTGGGCGGCGAGCATGACGGAAATTTTCGAAGTTGCAAAGGACAGCCCGCCCTGCAAATAAACCGCGTAGGGCTCGCGCAGAGGCCCGTCGGCAGAGATCTCAATGGATGAACCCAGAGTGAACGCGCCTGCCGCCATGATGACCTCACTGTCGTAGCCCGGCATCGGAGCCGGCTGAGGGGTAACAAAGGAGTCGATCGGCGATCCCGACTGGATCCCGCGGCAGAAAGCGCACAGCTTCTCGGCAGAGCCGAGGGTGATGACGTCGATGATATCGCCGCGCTTCGTCTTGTAGGAAGGCTCAACATCGTAGCCGAGAATCTCGAACAGTGCCGAAGCAAAAACGGCAGTCTTGATTGCTTCTGCTGTAACGGCGGGAGCGTGGTATGCGCCGAGGTACATCTCGCGCAGGACGCTCAGGGTACAGCCAAGCTCGCGCCCTGTGCCGGGCGTGCTGAGCCGATAAGCACACTGCTCCACAAGGTCGGCTCTGCCCGCGATATAGCCGCCGGTCGGAGCAATCCCGCCGCCGGCGTTCTTGATCATCGAGCCTGCCATGATATCCACGCCGACGTTCATCGGGGTCTCGATCTCGGTGAACTCGCCGTAGCAATTATCAAGCATGATGATCGTGTCGGGTGACACAGGCTTCACGACGTCGACGATCGCTTTGATCTCCTTGATCCTCAGCGAGGGTCGGGTGGCATAGCCTTTCGAGCGCTGGATATAGACCATCTTCGGCTTCTTTGCCGCGACCTCGCTTTTGATCGCGTCGAGATCAACGGTACCGTCCTCCTTGAGCGCGACCTCGCTGTACTTCACTCCGAAGTCCGCGAGCGAGCCGCTGCAGGGAGTGATGCCGATAACGGGCTGGATGGTGTCATAAGGTGTACCGGTCACGCTGAGCATCAAGTCGCCCGGACGAAGCATGCCGAACAAAGCGACCGTGAGGGTATGGGTGCCGCTCATAAAATTATGGCGCGCCAAGGCGTCCTCGGCGTCGAAAACATAGGCGTAGATCTTGTCGAGCGTATCGCGACCGCGGTCGTCGTAGCCGTAGCCGGTAGAGCCGCAGAACATCGCTTCGGACACGCCGTACTGCTGGAATGCCTTGAGCATTTTCAGCTGGTTATATTCCTTGATCCGTTCGATCTCGGCAAAGTGGTCGGCGCACAGCGCGAGGGCTTTGTCGGCAGCGACGCGGATGGATTCGTCTATCTGAAAGAAAGGGTTCATGAGGGAAAAATCTCCTTGAAATCGGCTATGACGGTAAAGCCGGAATTTTGATAAAATCTGGTGTTCGCTTCTGACGCACTGAGGACATAGACCGCTCTTCCCTCTCGCCTGAGTCGGGTGGCGAGGGTGCGGACAAGCTGACGGGACAGACCGCGTCTGCGGTAGGCGGGATGGGTCGCGACAGCGCCGAGGATGGCGGCATGCGCGGTCTCGGAGACTGTCATCACGGAGGATGACAACACACCGTCCGCTTCGGTCGCGATCAGGTGGAGCTTTTCGCGGTTGTTTCGGTGGGTCAGATCGGAGAGAAATTGCAGATACGGCGGGACGATGAAGATCGGGCTTGCGCAACTCTCGAGCAAGGTGTAAAGCGCCTTGAAATCGGGCTCACATATTTCTTTTTCAGAAATATAATCATCACCGGAATATTGCAAAACCTGACCGCCGATCACCTTGAAATCATCAGGAAAACCGAGGGAAAACGCGGCGTTATACAGACAGCTCCCCGCACCTTGAAAGCGGATGAACGCGGCGACCTCGTCGAGGTCGGAAAGGCCGGTCAGATACAGACTGAACTTGTCCTCGAAGCGTGAGATTGCGGCAGTGATCTCACCATCGTTTTCCTGCACCCAAAAGGCGACAAAATCATAACCCTCGCCGTAGCTTTCGTACAGCGAGAGTATGCGGGTGAAAAACGGGTCTGATATTGCCGTGATCCGGCTGAGATCCGAAGCGTTTGCCGGTCGGATCATAAGGCGTTGACGAGCGCCTTGAAGTGCTTGCCGCGCGCGTCGAAATCCTTGTAGAGATCAAAGCTCGCAGAAGCGGGGGACATCGACACGATATCGCCCTTTTCGGCACATTTTCTCGCCGCCTGTACCGCCTCGTCCATGTTTGCAACTCGGATGATGACGGGGTTGTTCTCGGTGTATTCGTCGGACTGTCTGATCGCAGTCTCGATCTTGTCGGCGGTCGCGCCCATGAGGATCGCAGTCTTAACCTTTTTGCAGATGATATCGCCCAGCTCAGTGTAGTCGAGATGCTTGTCATAGCCGCCGGCGATCAGGATGATCTTGAAGTCATAGAGCGAGAGCGTGCCGCTCGCGGTGCGGGTCGGGCCGGAGGCGATGGAGTCGTTGTAATACTTCACGCCGTCAAGCTCGCGAACGAACTCCGCGCGATGCTCAACGCCCGCGAATTCACGCGCGACCTTGCGAATATTCTCAAGGCTGACGATGCCCCAAACAGCCGCGATCGCGGTCATGTAGTTCTCAACATTGTGCATGCCGGGGATGCGGATATCGCGGATATCCAGCACCTCGGTTTTTTCGCTGTTATCGGCATAAACAATGGTGTTTTCGTCAAGATATGCGCCGTGATCGACGGTCGTTTTTCGGGAGAAAAAGTCAACTTTTCCCTGACACTCATCAGCAAAGGATCGGGTGATATCGTTGTCGAGATTGAGGACAGCTTTATTGTCTTTATTCTGATAAAGAATGATATTCTTCTTGGAATCTATGTACTCCTGCATGTCCTTGTGAATATCGAGATGATTCGGCTGGAGGTTTGTGACGACCGCGATATCAGGACTCAGGCGCATCGAGATCAGCTGGAAGGAGCTGAGTTCCACAACCGCGATATCCTCGGGGCGGATGGTCTCGATCTCGGGCAGGAGAGGCTTGCCGATATTGCCGCCGAGGTGGACGGTGCAGCCCTCTGCCTTCAACATCTCTGAGATGACGGTCGTGGTGGTGGTTTTGCCGTCCGAGCCGGTGATGCCGATGATGCGACAGGGGCAGATCTCAAAGAAGATCTCCATCTCGGATGAGATGACCACGCCTTTGTCGCGCAGAGCGTTCAGCTCGTCACAGTAGAAGCGCATACCCGGTGTGCGCAGGGCGATGTCCACATCGAGATCATCGAGATAATGCTCGCCGAGCGACAGGGTCGCGCCGTCGCGCTCTGCCTGATCGGCGACCTCGCCGAGCGCTTCGCGGTCACGCTTGTCACAGGCGGTGATCTTCGCGCCGTATTTGGTGAACAATGCAATCAGCGGCAGATGGCTGCGCCCCATTCCGATCAGGGCGATGCGCTTGCCGTCGATGGATTTAAAAAAGTCTTGCATACTCTGTTTCATATGTGCCTCCGAAAAAAGACCCTACTAAGGTATTATAAATCTATTATACTCCATTCCGTGAAAATAGCAATAGTTATTCCGTCGGTTTCGATGAATCAAAAACGCCTGAGACGCTCAGCACCTTATACAGCAGAAATAGCAGGACAACATAGAACAACAGCCACAGGTTCATTGCGGCGATGGAGAGGTAGATGCCGGTCATCACGATCAGCGGATGCACCTTGACGCTGTCGGAAACGATCTTCGGCTCCATGATCTGGCGCAGGATCGCTGTGAGCAGGAAAAATACCAGTATCGTGATGCCTGCTAAATAATTCTTCTGAAGAATAAAAATTACAGCGAACGGCAGATAAACCGTACCCGGTCCGAGGATCGGCAGGATATCGGCGACGGCGGTGATGAACGCGAACGGCAGAGGATATTCCACGCCTGTCAGATAGAAGATGAACGCAGCCTCGATGAAGGTGATCACATACAGCACCATATAGGAGCGGATGAATCGGCGGACGAGCAGATAGGCGTTGGAAAAGACCTTTGACAGGATCTCACGTCGGGACTCCCCTACCCTGTCGAGGATGGCATCCCGAAGAGAGGTAAGGCGGTGCAGGAAGAAGACCGTCAGAGAAAAGGTAATCACCACAAAGATGATCACAAGAGGCACGACGCGGAACAAGGTCGACGCGATATCTGTCACTGTGCCGAGCAAATTGCCGCTCATCAGCGCGTCGCGGAGATTATTGAACAGCTCAGGTGAATTGACGTAGTCCTCGACGAGATATCCGTAGGTTTCAAACAGCTTGACCGCCTGCAACAAGATCAGATATAAGAGGAACCCGACGATGGCAAGCGCAATCCCGAAGATGAACACGGTGATGACCGTCGCGGCGAAGGTTGAGCGAAAGGCGAATTTGCGGCGGAAGTAGTCGTAAAGCGGCTTCATAACCACCGCGATGATCAGCGAGATGATCAGCGGCATGACATACAGCGCCAGTTGTGACAGGATGAGGAATACAAGGGTATATATTGCAAAGAATACCAGTTTCGGTTTATGAAAATGAAGTCGCGCTCTCAAAAAAACACCGCCTTATCGTATTGATAACAGTATGATAAAGCGGCAATTATTTATGAATGGAAAATCTTTTTGGTGAAAATCCAAACGGCAGGGTCTGCTGACCCTGCCGTCTGAACAAAAACAGAAACCAAAATGCTTGGAAAACTCTTAATTTACTGTGAGGCGCGTCCAAGGAGGAAATCCACGGAAACCTCAAGGATATCGGCGAGAGCAACAAGCTCCACGTCGGTAACGAAGCGGATCTGACCCTCAAGCTTCGACAGTCCGGAAGCGTTCATATCAACGCCGTTGACCTGCAGCTGAGCGAGCAGTTCCTTCTGTTTCATACCCTTCTTTTTACGAGCGGCCTCTACGCGAGCGCCGACGAGGTTTCTATCCCCTAATTCCTGTTTACGCAGTCTCATTGAAACACTCCTCAAATCTATGAAAAATTGCCTTGTAAATTCTTTTAAATAATTCCGCGTGGAAATTCTTTAAACTCAAAAAGCTGATGTAACTGTATTATAATACGTTATTCGAAAAAAAACAAGTCTTTTTTGTAAGAAAATT
>JAFSRK010000066.1 GCA_017446165.1 Ruminococcus sp. | reverse complement strand
TTGATTCAGTCTGACCTGCTGCCGTATTTCCATGATCTCGTTCATGTAACCACTCGCTTCCATCTTTCTCAAAAAGTGCAATTTACTCCATTGTACCTTTGGGGACTGTCTTGACCGGTTACATTATCTCATGTTTGACCGCACTTGAACAGAGGGGTGATTATTGAGCGGTTACGTTTCAACAACGAGAAGGCTCTAACAGACGACTAAAGGTCGCCGATGGGGCAAGAATTCTGATCATATGAAAAAGACGAGCAATAAGCTCGTCTTTTTTGGTATTCTAATTATACATCAGGTAAAGCCAATAGATAGGATTCTCATTAGATGCTGAATAACCATTTCCGGTTACCGTCTGTTTGGTAACGCGAATCTTGATATCATTGCTTGTGGTGTTCTCTAAAAACCACTCGACAGGCAGAATACCGGGACCGTCAGCGTCATTATCGTCCTTGACTTTTACATAAGCATTGCGCAGGATGAAGCAATCAGGATAAGCCGCATCTGTGGTGTAAAACGTATTCGACGGATAAGTTACCGCTATCGAAAGGTTTGCGGGCATATTATGATGATAAAGCGAAACAACAGATGGATATTTTGTGTCCTGGTTCTGGATTTCGGTACGGAAATAAACCCGACCGCCGTTTGCAGGAATAGTGATCCACTGTTCGTTTTCATACTTATCTTCCAAAGCGGTATCTTCATAATCGATCTGGTCAATATAATAACCGCTATGCTCTGCGCGGTTATCGGCAGTCACAACAACACCTTTGTAGGTTTTGAAAGTACAATTTTCGGAACGCAGATTGAAAGAATCATCAAACGCCAGTCCGTTCTTTGTTTCAGCAGTCGGCGTGAACCATGAATAGCTGAATGACAGGATATTCAGTACAAGAATGATGACAGCTAAAGACATTATCAGCAGGATGCCGAAAGGAGAACGTACCTTATTCTTATTCTTTTTTTCCGGAGCTGTATTCATAGTTCACCTCCTTTTTACTTCACAAAAAGGTTAGTTATTTGTCGTATATGTGTCGGCGGTGCAACCGCTGACAGAATACATTGTGTAGGATTCCGTTCCGATCGTCTGCGACGTAATTGCAGGCGCCGTAGAAGCCGTACGGATGACTCGATCGGATGCGGTAAGCGTAACCATATTGGTATAGCCCCAGTAATAGCGCGGGTCAAAGCTGAAGGTCTCAGAGCTGAGGGTGGGTGTGGGATAATAGTAGAAGAGGTTGTCAGAATCCTTCTTGATCATCGCAAACTGTATCTTTGTCGCAGAAGCAGGGACATTTACACGGTAGGTTGTGCCGCACTCATTCGCATCGTCTTTATAAAGATCCTGCGCGAGCTGGTAGCCGTAGCCGCTGCTCTTAGAGGAATCAATCCAGTAGCACATGACCTCATATGCCGCGAAGGATGTGCCGGTCTTGTTGTAGAAATAGACGGGCTTAGAGGCGTCGCTGTCGGTCGTACCGACGGTGGTATGGACCTTGGTGCCGGAACGGATCGTTCGACTGTTGACAACTCCGGTGATATCCATGAGGAAGAACTTCGGACCCGCAGGCATGAAATACGTACGGATAACGTTATCAAAGCTCTCCATCAGGGTATCCTGAACCGTCTGTGCCAGGGTAGTATAGTCGGCGTGATCGTGCGAGAAATACAGATTCGTCGTGTAGCCGTTGGCGCTCGAGCCGGGCAGGTTATACTCCGCCGAAAGGGAAACGTTGGGGTTATTGGCGTTGAAAATCTTTTGCGCAGGCAGGAAAGTGAGCTGTTCGACAAGCGGCTTCACAACGTACCATGTCGTCACTCCGCCGTTGCCGGGGTTGTACTGACCGTTAGCTTCTGCGCGGCAATAGATCGTCAGCGAATCTTTATCATACATCGCCGCCAGGGCACGGGTCGCACTGTAGTTTGCGGTACCGTCGTCGACCACCTTGGGATCGTCGTTATTAAAGGTGATCGAGCTTCCTGTAGCGAGTATACTGCTGAAATCATCGTTTAACGACCATTCATAGGTGTAGCCGGATTGAGCATTCGTAACCGTAGCGGTGAAGTCGTAATCGTTGCCGAGGAAGATCTTATAGGGCGCTGTGCTCGTGCCGTTACCGTCGCCGTAACCGTTGACGTCCAGCGTAAAGGTCGGAACAACCGGCAGGACATGGATCGTCGCGGAGGTCGGGTTAGCGGCAGGCGCAACCGTCGTGGTATACTCCGCTTTACTGTTGGCATTGATAACGCCGGTCGTGGCGGTATCGGTGACCGTCACGCTAACGGTATATGTACCGGGTATGGTTGCAAAGAAATAGGCGGCGGTGTCTGTGGGAGTTCCGGTTCCGGATGTAGTAGCATGCACTGAGCCGCCGCCTGTCGGACCGGTAACGGCATAAGAAATCGTACGGTTAACATCAGAGGGCTTGGCGGATATCACATTTGTACCGCCGTTAAGCAGGTTAATGTAAGCGCCGGTGCCGACGGTAAACTGACCGCCGTTGAGCTTTGCAGTCGGCGTATTCAGCTCCCAGACGGGATAGAGCGTCAGTGCCGCGTCGGTGGAATAGGAGTCGCCGAAATTATACTCAACTGAGGTCGCGTTCTCTGTTGTCGACCAACCGACCTGTGTAAAGCCGGGGCGGCTAAAGGTATCGCTCGTGATCGTATAGGCTGTGCCATAGGTCTTGGTTCCGTTCGATACCGTACCGGTGATCGACGTGCCGCTGCCTTTATTATAGGTGATCGTGTAGCTATCCCACTTCCACTTGGCATAGTAGGTTTTGTTTGCCGCTGTGGTTGCGGAAATGGATGTGACAGCAGTGCCGGTACAGTTCGCGTTATCATACCACCCCAAGAATACTCTGCCGGTCGCCGTTACATCTGAAGCGGTGGGCAATGTTGTGCTCTGGGTATAATAGCGGGACGTGGGCGCGGTATAGCCGGACGCCCAACTGACCACTGCGTCAGAGGGAGTAGTTTCAGAACTCAAAAGATCGGGAGTAAATGTTTTACCGCCGGTCAAATTTAGCGTAATAGAATATTGTTTTGCGGAATAACGTGCATAATAGGTGTTTGCTCCGTCGATGGTATAGGTCGTGCCGGAGTTGAGTTTCGTAGAAGAGCCATTCTTATAAATGCCGTCGAGCGTGAAGCCTGTGCCGGCAGAAGCGGTAAGGGTAACGGTAGCCGTCTTAACGCCTCGATTATAGGTATAGTCGTTATATGCGATGGGCTTCGATGAAGTGCCGCCGCCTAAATAATCAGTGTTCCAATAAGATGTAGCCAGAGTAGCCGTACCGGGAGTTACAGAAGAAGTAGCGTCTTTATAGCTGCCGGAACCAACCTTGTACTGCATTTTGAAAGTTTGATCGAAAGAGTATGCAGCGGCAAAATCACTACTGGAACCGTAGTAATTACCGGAACAGTCCCACTGATAATGAGTACTTTCAGAACCCGTGTTCCCGGTTTTAGCAGTACTTACAAACACATTGTAGTTATTATTTACATTATAATCAGTCATCCGTGTTGTATAGTTATCTGCATAACCCTCTCGATCTGCGCCCCAACCAAAGCCCCAATTTGAGCCTTCTAAGAAGCAAAACCAAGTTGCACCAGTCTTGAAGTTAATATTCGTTTGATTACTAGATTCATAATATTCGCCTTGTAAAGAACTAACAGCAATGTAGAAGACGTTAGAATCTCCAATTCGAGTCATATTACTTCCAAAAGACTCGGTCCAACTCTTTCCGGCATCATACAATATGGTAACGCCATTTGAAACTGTCCAATCGCTAGGAGCAACAAAATAAATATATCCTCCACTGAATCTAGCTGCGGTACTAGCCAGATCAGCGTTCGCGCCGGTAACGGCGAGGTCGTTATTCGCTTTTGCGTTACGAACGGATACGATAATAGATCCGCCTTTATCATCTAAAGAGCCATCGACAGAATTATTATAGGAGAAAGTTACGGAAACTACGCCGAAGATCAACAGCATCAGCACTGCGAAAAATACGGCACGGCGAGGCATAAACAGAGCTGCCTTACGCGTTCTTTTGCGGGAACGATCAGTGAATTTTTCCGCATAATGATAATGATTGTTCTTAGGTCTTCTGCTCATATTCGCACTCCTTTCTCCAATTATTTATTAATTCATTATATCACAATAGCAGTGACGGTTCAATATCAATGTTGTAACCGGTCAATAGAGTTTAGGCATTTCACATGCCCAAAGACTGAGAGGAAGGCTTTGAAGTCGCCTCCAATAGTCAAGACAGGCTAAAGAGGAGGATCATTCTTTGTAGTATATCACTACATACAAAGAAATATCAGCTATGTGTCATCTGAAAGATAAGCGTCGTCGCTGTAGATCCAATCAGATGTATCGTCACTATAGTCGTCCTGTGCATCGTAAGAAATACCGGAATCATCAACGATACTATCGGTGATATTCTGCTCTGTCAATTCAGGATCGACAGCATCCGGCTCCTCACTGTCATCTATGACATCGATTATGCGTGCACCGGTAGCAGCAGGTGCGTTGTGCTGCCCCTGCTGACCGGACGTTGCGGTGATCGTGTTCTGAGCCTCAGTAACAAGCTTATAGATACCGTTTGCTGTATTATGCGTAAATTCAAATACCGTTGCATCATAATCGGTCGTAATATTTTCTCCCTCAGGATCAACAGTGATGGAATAACCGGCATACGGGGTCCAGCGCCAGTATACGGTCGCATGATTCTCAGCCGGAGCATAGAAACGATAACGGTCGATCATGTTCGCATGACTATCGGACAAATCATCACAGATCGTGATCCATGTGTTATCCTGTCCGGTATAGGAATACTCAAGCTTACCGTAGTTTTTACGGGTCGAGAAATCAATTGATTTCATGTTTGCGGCAGTAGCGGATTCTATCACGGCAGAAGACATGTATACATTACCTTGGTTTGCAACCGTTTCGCCGTCGGTGAGGGTATCGTAGATCAGGTTCTCGTACGTACCATCAACCAAAACGGATACGTTCCAATAGCCATGGGTATAATCGGACGCGGAATAACCGCTTGCCTTATACGTGCCATTCAGATCAACAGGATAGAAGGTCTTATAAGAATAACGTGTATTTGCAAACCAGCAGGCAGTCTGTGTATGATCAGAGGCATAGCGAGCAAAACTGATCGCTGCGCCCTCCTTGCCGATATCCTTCGGAACATAGGCAGAGAAAGTCATGTTCGTTTCATCCGGAATCATCGCATAATAATCCCACGGTGCGTTCGAGGGAGAGTAGCCGCTGATACCGATCATGTAGCGGTAGGCAGTGTCAAGGTTAGCATCAATCAGTTCCGTGCTGAAAGAAAGCTTCTCAACAGCGCCCCATGTACCGATTCCAAAGAATAGAGTGTCGGTATCTACTGAACTCTCAGCGAGATAGCTGTTGTCGTTATATAACTTTGTATATCCGAGAGCGGAGTATACATATCCGTTGCTGGGTGAGGACTGAGGCGTCGCGTTATACCAGCGCATCGCCGCCTTAGCTTGATTAAAGACGCCGGAGGGTGAATAGGTAAAGGATACGCCCTTGTTCGCAGAGCTGCCGTCGCCGGTCAGCCAGTAGGTCGGGACATAGGACTTGAATATCTCGGCATCGCTGTCATAATACATCGCCGCAGTAATAGAATTGATGCCCTGAGACGAAGCGTGGATCGTGGTGGTCACACCGCCATCCAGAGTGACGGTCTGGTCAGCATCTGTAAAGCTATTGACATTGTTAGCGTAGACAAGATAGCTATTGGAAGCCGACTGTGCCTTTGCATTCATAAATTTTTCATTCGGTGAACCGCTAACAGAAGCGTTATAGTTACCGCTTGTAACGGCGGTCGTCAAATCGTTGAGCTTGAGGAGAGTCATGGACGAATAGTTGAGATCATCGTCCCAGATTCCTACTCCCCTCTTCCATGTTCCGGTGCGTGCACCGGAAACCGCTGTATCATAGGAGGATGAGGGATCAAAGCTGTAAGCGTTATAGACATACTCGCCGTTATCAGCAGCGGGAGCTGCAGTCAGCTGCCAGCAATACTTCGCGGCTTTCGTTTCATAATCGCCGTAGCAGAAGAAGCACTTGGTATAGCGATCTGTTCCGTTGTAACCCGAACCGGTATTGGAAACATCTGTCGAACCGCGCAGCCAGTTCATCATAGAATCTGTCGTTTCCTGCGTTGTCCAGCGTGCATATTTGCTATAGGAATTATCGCGTACAAGCGGAACAGCAATCCAACTCGCCTGTCGAGCCGGACGTGCACCTGCCGCCGCAACCTGAGGCTGGAAAGCATAGAACCATACGCTGTAGTTAGAATCAGCATTTTCATCAGTCAAATGGGTTGCATCGGACTGAGTAGAGAAGGTGTAGTCGTCAAAGTTGAGTACACGGAGGTCATTCAAAGAAGTCTTGAGCCTAAACTTGACGCCGATATCGGCACTGGGAATCTTCTTATACGTTGCGGATTCATAATTTGTGCCGAACTTATTTATGAAGCTCGGATCATTCAGCTCAAACCAAACACGGATCGAGACCCTTGTCTCGACATTTTTTCGTGCGATAAAGAGTCGATCAGATGTGATAACGTTTCCGCTTTGTGCAAAAACATACTTTTTGATGCTGTTGGCAGTGGCTTCATAGTTGAGCGATGGATTTAACAGCGCATTTTCCGAAGTGTCGGGAGCGAGAGTATCATATGTCACGACATCATTCGAAGCGCCGTTATATGCATAAATATTCGTCGATTCAGTGTTACCCACCTTGGTGGTGATGGACATACGCATCGCCTTGCGGAGTGCGCCTTTATATTCCTCGTTCTCTTCTGCATCATCAGAAAAGCTACCACCGGCTACCGTGAAGATATCTTCATCGAACGTGTTGTCAAAATAGACGTTAAAATTCTCGTTAGTGCTATTCGCCAGAACAAAATCGAAGTAGAGATAGGATGTGTTGTAGTCGATAGTGTCGCCGGAACGGTAAGCGGTCGCGTTAACATAAGTATTATTGCCACGAGGGAAGAAGAATTTTGTTCCGTTGGGCGA
Source organism: Ruminococcus sp. (assembly GCA_017446165.1). Classification (GTDB taxonomy): domain Bacteria; phylum Bacillota; class Clostridia; order Oscillospirales; family Acutalibacteraceae; genus Ruminococcoides. Next base: position 10,515 of record JAFSRK010000066.1, on the reverse strand, counting down.
GGTAGTCTTCGCGAATTCAAAATACTTCACTTGGCTGAAGTATTCATTGAGCGCTGCCCACTCGGGATTTGTTTCATCCGTCGTCAGGTTCACCTTATATTTCAGCTTATCCGCGATGTGTAACGAGGAGATCTGATCCGTATCGTTGAAGGCAGGACCGTTCTTGATGATCAGGGACGAGTTGGTCTCGATCCAACTGTAGGTCGAGAAGACCAGCAGCAACATACACTCGATGATGGCAACAACTGCGATCAGCATATGCAGCGATTTGATTAATCTGCGTACGTTCTGCTCTTCGGGCTTTCGTGAATGCTTAGAATGCCTTTTCTTCAATTGTGCCACCACCTTTCGTGTTGATTTACTGTACAGTTTTATTCGTCGTCATCATGACTCTTTGAAAGTCAGATGCGGCCATGCGTCAGCCGTCCAGTCGTTTGAGGTCATAAGTGTTTTGTTGTCAGTGGAAGAATCAACTCTGGTAACATTCGTCGTATTCTTGGACTCATAAATCATGTTATTCTTAACGTCATTTAAATTGAGCGTAAGTGTTTGTGATTGAGTTATACCGCCGTCATTCCATCTGTAAGCAAAGATGACTTTGTTAAACTTTGAAACATTGAAGTCAGCATAATACTTATACAGAGTCGTACCACTAGAATTAACGGAGTCTTCATGAGTCATTATTATGCCGGGCCAAGAGATATACTCACCATTAGAATCGGACGATACATAACATCCGGGCGATTGACCATTCGTTTGATTTGTCTGGAGATACAGCCTGATACCAATATAGGTCGTCGTGATACCGTTCTGATCCAGATAATTGACGATCATATCACGGTAGGTTGAGCTGTTCAGCGGGTCGGCAATTCTGACAGAGGATTTATGATTTACCGTAATCTTGTCAGAAACGTTATACTTATCGCTACCATTATAGCTACAATTTTCCAGCCTGTACTTCGTGTAAGCGCGGTCATTCGGCACTACACAGGCATAGCCGTCGCCATCGCCGGTAGGTTTGAAGTTTCCGTTATAATACAGATAGACATAGCGGTCACCTGTATCATCAAAGTTGCCGTTTAAGGAAAAATGGACCTGGAAGAGCTTCGCGTTATTATCCGAGGACGAAGAGCTGGTATAGACATAGTTCTTAGTATCCACGTTCGTCTGGACATAGAGCATATCGGAGCCCCAGTAGCTATAGTCGGTGTTAGTACCGCCGGTGAGCTTATTCAGCTCAAAATACTCGCCTGCGATCTGTTGATCCTTGCCGTAATAGTCGACAAAGGTGATATTAGGATTATTCTCCGCTGAATTGATAGCGTACTTATCTTCGAAGCCGGTGTAACGCTTCAGCGAACACGGCGTCGCATTCGCGAAAGCGACGTTCGGCACGACGAAATAATAGAAGGAGTTGTAAGAGGGACCGGACGCCTTATACTCAACCGTAACCTGAGGCGAATAACTGCCGCCGGTATAGGTGTACTGATAGTTGATGGTGAGTACGCCTTTATTATCCTTGAGCGGCTGATTGGGCAAGCCGTCATATGCAATGACCGTACGAACGGTATGGTTGCCCCACAAGCCGCCGCATGAATCAACGGGAGCCTTATATGTCGAATCAGTATCCCCGCTCATACCGGAAAGGGTCGTAAGCGGCGAGCCGTCGGCAAAGGCGGTAAAGCTGATGACATCCTCAGTACCGCTCTTTGCGATATTATAGATCGTTTGCGGTTCGGTGTATGTATTATATACGCCGTTTGTCTTAGTCCTTGCTCCGGCAACAGGTCCGGCATGCCAGTAGTTCCAGACTTCATCCTCATTATACGGATTAACGCGTCGGAAGATGATATCATGACCGTACTTGGCAATGGACTGAGGTGCGGTGACAGACCAGCAGCTAACCTTGCGCTTGCCGTCATAAGAGCCGTATGCGGAAGGCTGCATCAGATAGCCGCGCTTGATGGTATTATCATAAAGCTGCATAACAGGAGCAACCGTAACGCCGGATTCTGTCGACTGGCGGTCAGAGGTCCAAAGCTCGCGCGTCTTGTCATAGAAATTATAGGTATAGCTATCAGAGTCGCCAGGGTTAACAATATGCTGCTCGGTAGCGCCCTGATTTGTCGTGTAATACAGGGTGGAGAACTCGAGCTTAAAGTCGATCGTGTTTGCAGGATAGAGGTCGCCGACACAGGCGTCATCCGTGCCCTCCAGCCACATAATCATCGAAAGGGACGCCATGTGGTTCTTCTCAAGGACGAACAGAGGAGTTCCGGATCCAAGGATGTAGTTATCAATCGAATTGGAATATGCAGGTACGATATCCTCAGCCAGACCGGACTCGGCGCCGATTGTAATAACAGGTGAATACGGACGCTGGAAGCCGGCAGAGACGCCGGGGGATATCACGGGATAACCTTCGGTCTTGATATACTTGGAATAGAGGAAGGTATCGAATTCATGACCGTTGTTGTTACCGTCAAACGTATCCTTCGGACGATAAACCTTTTGATCCGCGATAAGCGCTCCCGTTTTGGTCGTCTTATCGGCTGCGGCAGTGCTGCCCTTCTCATGGAAGGAAACATAGGAGAATATCTCGGGAACCGTACAATAGTACATGTTGCCGGAAAGGGCTACCATGGCGATCTCGGTATCTGTGACCGAGGAACTGTTGCCGCTGTTCATGGACACTGTAGCATAGGGCTTCTCCCAAGCATAGGTATTGAACAGATAGATCGTATTATAATTCAGATCGGCATACTTCTTATCAGCATATCTGGTAGCGACATATTTGCCGTTATTGTCGAGAGTGCCTGTGCAGTAATATAAGCTGCCGGGAGTGTTGTCGGCAATCGCAATGTCCGCCGTCTGATTTGTGCCGTCTTGATAACCGTTGTCGAACAGGAAACCGCCGGTATTATCGCTGTTGTAGGTATAGGAATAGATGCCGGAGCCGACATATATCATCTCATCGCCCGGCCAGTTTGTATAGGAACTGTCGCTGCTTCCGTTGGTGTGCCATGCATGGCAATAAACCTCGGGAATACCATCATCGTTACGATCCTCAGTCCACCCGGAGGGCTTGAGGAAATAGACTGTATTAGTAGAATAAGCCGAACCGGTCCCGCTGCTTGTATAAACAAAATTATTCTTCCCTGAAGTCAAAGAGATCGTGGCAGTCTGAGCGTTATTATTATTGCTGAAGATAACTCTGTCATACTTCATGTCGGGATTGTCTATCGTGATAGAATAGATCTTTCCGGAAACAGGGTGCATCTGGGTACCGGGCCATGCGGTAAGATACGGTGCATTCGAATCATCATTGCTGTTCCAAAAATACGCGTATACATTTTCCCAGTTAGAAGATTCATTATTAAAATAGAGCGTAAAAGCATTCTGAGACGCGGTAGAAGACTCTTCACTGCCGCCGTCGGAAGCGGAATTAGCGCGCAGAAGGCTGGAACCAACGTTGCCGGAGTTGCCGTCGTTCTGATAAAAAGCGAGACGCAGCGCACGGCTCTCCTGTCTGACGTTATCTTTCGTGACCTGGAAGTAAGAATTGTTGTTCAGATACACATACTGATCGGAGTCGGATGTATTTGTCAGCTCAAAGTCTATGCTTAAATATTTAGAGTTAATATCATTGACTGTGCCGTCACGAAAAATGATTTCTTCCGTATGGGTGTTATCAAAAGTGCCAGACGTCGGGAAATAAATATTTCTTCCATCGAGCGAGGTAGCCGGCTCAAACTTGAAGTCCTGGCCGACATAATTCCAGATGTTGATATAATCGTCAACGTTCGAATACTGGAAGTCGATATCTAAACCAGAATCGGCTGCAACAGAAATCGTACCTGATCCGATAACCTTACTCGCTCTGACAAAAAACCAAGCATACGAGGAGATAACTACAAGAATAATGACTTCGATAATAGCAATGATCGGAATCAAGGGGGAAATCTTGAAGTTACGCTTTTTAGTTGTAGATTTTTTTGATTCTTTCATGTTATTAATCATAAATCTACCTCTTTATCGGGAAGGTCAAATCCGACCCGAAAATTATAACCAAAAGTATTTGAATCATCCGGTGATGGCAAATCCAACACTAAATTTGCCACCAGCCAGTGCGCGGCGAGACTCAGAATCTGTACCCTCGATCCAAATACGAATACGTACTTTACCATAGTAATAGCCGTCATCAGGAACGCCGTCGCTGTCCGTATCATCAAACGATGACAAAGTAACGATATCCTGCTGCTGATTGAAAGTGACTTTGTTTGTATTAGCAGGCGCCGAGCTGTTGATTTGAGATGCAATCGCGCCTTCGGATGTTACAATGTCCTTTTCGGGAGGCGTTTCACCTGCTGCTTTTGCTGCCGCAACCTCAGCGATATTATAATATTGATGCTTATATGTGTCGTAAGCATGATTGATTTGAGCTTTAGAAACCAAATTTTGAAGCTCCGTCACGTTTGTCATAAGCGTCCAGCCGGTGGTCGACTGATCGAAAGTCAAACTCTCACTGGAGGTATCATGATTACCGTTGTCCAAATACAAATCCGGTCGTGGAATCCACAGGAGCTTAGGAGCGTCTTCAAAGGAGGTCTGATCCTCATTGACGACTTTGCTTGCAGGCAAAGATGATTGATCTTCATACTCCAGGAATGCTACGCGTACCGCACCGACGATCGCGTCACGGGAGAACTGACCATACTTTGTCGTTCCGGATTTTTCGTCATCCTTATTAAAATTGGAAGCATTCTCTGTTGCTTGCGTACCGCCCTGTGTCGTAACGCGGATCACGTTGGGATTCGTCAGGTTTCCGTCGCCGGCGTAGTTCTCACAGTTGCCCTTTGCAAAGGAGCCGGAATCCAACTTAATCGTCGTACCGGGAACATTCGAACGGAATATAAGATCAAAGGAGATATACTGTACATTCGGTTCTGCGGTGGAAAAGTTATCCGAAGTTGTATTAACATCCCAATTGCCATAGTTCATAGCAGGACGAACGAGTGTTACGCCGTCACCGGTAATGTCAACAGGCGTATAATCATGAAGAAGATTAACTTCTTCATTATGATAAATGCTGTTACCATATACAGGATCTGAGGGCGGTGCATAAATCACGAGTTTCTCCAAATCCAAATCCTGCTGAACCTCGTTAGTAAATTCCGTATGGAAATAGTTATAACCGGTCTGTGACGTAGAAAAGCCGACTGCATAATAAAAATCAGTGCTTGGAGAGCGAACTGACAATGAAAGTCCTGACGCTGTAACAGGCTGATCGGGATCAGTAAACCATGTATAAGTAAAAGCGAAAATCAGTACCAGTAAAGAGAGCAATACCATGAGACCTTTTGCCAACAATGAATGGCGGGTTGTTTTCATAATATCGCTCCTTTCTGTACTGTATTTTGTTATTTAGGTTATTTGTATAACTCAGCCTCAGGCATATTCAGGACAGCCGCGGGGCGGTCGTCCACGAGGACTCTCGCCTTCTTGACGAACTTGCGGGCTTTCTTGGTAGCCTCGGCGAGCTTGGTGTCGTAGTCCTTCTGCATCGCTTTCTTCTCGGCGTTCAGACGGACGGTGTACTTCTGATCATCGGTGAAGTTGCAGGCGGCGACGGTCTGAGCTTCAAGCTGAGCGATCTTCGCCTCATACTCTTCGGTCAGCTTCGCGATGCGCGCGTCGCATTCTTCGCGGACAGCCTTGATGCCGGCTTCTTTCTCGACGTTAGCGGAATAGACCTTGCTTTCGAGAGCCTTCATCTGCTCCTCACGCTTCTCAAAGGAAGCAACATAGGTAGCTACTGTGTTGCTCAGCGCGATCTTCTCTGCCTCGGCATGATCCATCTTGGTGCGGGCGTCGTTGATCTCGCGTTTTGCCTGGGCTTCGATGGAATCGACATGCTCGATGCGGTACTTCATCTGATCCTTTTCATCCCTCAAGGTAGCGATGATCGCATCCTTTGCAGAGATAGTATTGACATGTACGCGGATCTGATGCTGCAGCTCGCGGTTCTCGTCGTTGCCTTCGCTGATAGTTTTATTCAGAGCATCAAGCTCTTTCTGATAATTCGAGAAGCGATCGACAAGACCGTCATACTCGCCCTGCAGATTACTGAGCTTGCCACTGAGTTTGCTGATCGTCGCGTCGTTCTCAGCGATGGTATTCGCCTTGAACGCGATATCCTGCGCCTGAGCGTTGAGTGTGCGATCCTGTTCTTCGATCGTATTCTTTAATGTGGAATTCTCAGCCGTCAGACCGCCGACCGTATTGGTCAGGGTCGCGACCTGAGTATTGAGTCCATCAATGGTATGTGCCTGATCGGCAATCATTGCCTCATGCTGCCTGATCGTTTCAACCTGCTGGGCGATGACGCCTTTGAGGTGTTCGATCTCGGCATTCAGCTCGTTGATCGTGTTCTCAAGCTCAGCAACACGCTGCTGCAGAGAAGCGACCTGACCCTCGAGTTCGGCGACCTTCGCGGTGAGGGCTGCGACCTCGGCTTCGAGTTCCGCGACGCGCGCCTTGAGCATCTCGTTCTCTTTCTCGAGATCCATGATGCGGATCTGCGCCTTGCGAAGTTCTTCGCGGGTTTCTTCCAGCTCTTTCTTGAGGGATCCGATGGTGGATTCGAGCTCCTTGATCTTGATATCGCGTATTCGGATCTGTTCCTTCGCCTGATCGAGTTCAGCTGTCAGCTTGGCGATGATCACCTCGCGCTCGCGAACCTCTTTCAAACGAAGCGCCATCTCCTCACGACGGGCTTCATAGATTTTATCTTCGATGTAGCGCGCCATTTCATCCTCGGGCTTGTTAGCCTCTGCGGCACGGCGCTCGTTTTCTGCGACATATTCGGCATGGAGCTTATCGCGCAGCGCTTTGTTGGTGCTGATGGTAGAAACAAAGTGCTGGTAAGCCATTACGTCGTACATATCCTTCTGGACATCCTCGGGCATCTGACCCTCGAACTCGTTCTTCTCGAGAACATAGCCGGTCTTGCGATAGCCTTCGATGAATACCCAGAGGTCATAGCACTGCTTGAACGCGGGATCCTGCTTGATGCAGTTGGTTTTATTGATCGGGGATTTGACAGCGATACAGCCTTTGAGAGCTTTGATCAGGTCGGTGCCGCAGAAATCATCCAGGCGCATGCGAATTCGCTCGATACGCTCATAGTCAGTCAGGTTGGAAAGATCCTCATCGCGGTCGACCTTATCACGCTCATGCTTCTCCGCGTGATGATCAATCGTAAAGCCGAAGCTCTCATGACCGATCTTGATATCACGATCCATGTGAAGCTTACTGGACGAATCATTCGGAGCATCTTGCAAAGCACGGAATCTCGCTTCAACAAAGGCAATGGTCTTGAAGATCAAGGTGTGGAGGAAACGGTTCTCATAGGTCGCAAAGGAGTCTTCACGATGAGTATTGAGCAGACGCTCGGGGATAACGCTGCCGTCGTCCTCGATCGCCATGATCAGGTTTGCATGCTGGGTCAAATGCTGAACAGCATCCTTGCCGACCTGCTTGACCTTATCGATTCGGTCGACCTCTTTGTACTCCTCGATGAACTTTCGCTGTTCCTCGATTGCTTTCTCGATATAGGGGAGCTTTCCCTCGATCATCTCGACCCATTCCATGTCGATGACACGGTTATAGGCGTTACCGGATAATTCATCGTTGCCGTTATCGCCGTCCGCCATGACGGTAGTCAGGTATTCGTGAGCATAGTCGCCGTCAAGCGTTTCCTTCATCTCGGCATATGCACGATAATAACGGGAATAATCAATCATGGGAATCACTCCTTCCGCAATAAGGAATCATTAAACGTTGTTGTTCGGGAGGATCAAGCCTCCCCTACGGGATTATTATCAGGTCATCTTCTGGAGCATGCGGACATACTCTTTGCATTCATTCATGTTCTCGCGTCCGAAGAGCTGATCGAGCTGCTGAACCAGACCGTCGATCTCGTCACGGATGTAGGAAATGTTGAGCGCCTCAAACTTACGGAATACCTTCTTACAGAGGGCATAGTCGATACCGTCGACCTCGGTGCCGCCGCAGCCGACGAACGCGGGTACGAAGGAGTTGATCTGCTTCATAACACGGTTACCGAAAGCTACGCGGAAATGCTCGATGACGTAATCGTCGAGGATCTCGATCTTCTTGAGGTTCTCCTCGCTGATGGGATTCGCCTTGACGGCTTCATCCAGCAGCTGGGTGAAATACTTGTAGTTGATATGGCAGGGAGGTGTGTCGGGCGCGTCGAAGGGCTTACCCTTGGTGTTGATATCGATGGGCATCGCACGGTCGTAAACCTTATCGGTGATAGCGAAGGTCGAGTCATCGTTGTTCGCGGTACCGACATACCAGATGTTATCAGGGATGGTGAGCTTGCCGTGATCGAGGTGCTTCGGGTCATCCGGCCAGGGAGCGGCAACGATCTCGACGATCCACTCATCATGGGCGGGCATTTCGAGGATGGACAGCATCTCAGCGAAGTAATACTCAACACGCGCGATGTTCATCTCATCGAGGATGACGACGTAAACGTTCTCGTTGTAGGACGCCTCATACAGCGCACGGAGAAGCTCGGTCTCATTATATCTCTTGGTGAATTCATTGTAGTAACCGAAAAGCTCGGTGCGGTCACGCCAAGACGGCTGGACGGAAGCGATGACAGCGGGATTGCATACATACTTACCGAACGCGTAAGGCAGTGAAGTTTTACCGGTACCGGAAATACCTTGCAGGATCGTCAGACGACCGGATGCAAAGCCTGCGATAAAGCAGCGGAGCAGCTTGATCTCATACCAGTAATGCATGCGCGAGCAAGCGAAGTTGCGGAAGTTGGTAACGAAATCGGGGAGGGTGACTTCCCAATCGTAAGGCTCGGGCTGATAGTTTGCCCACTCCTCGTCGATAGCGACGAGCTTGTTGAAGCGGCCGGTTGCCTCTTCTTCCTCTTCCTCGCCTTCCTTGTTGAGAGCCTCCAGCTCTTCGCCGGTCAGCTCGGAGATCTCGTTCGGGTTCAGACCGATCTGAGAGACCTTCATGGAGAGGATCTTATCCTTCTCAAGGTTGAGGCGCATGACCTCTTTATTCAGCGCATTGACCTCGTTGACAAGGTCGTTGGTGTCTTTTGCTTTCTTCTTGAACTTGATCAGCTTCTTGATGCCCTTGATGACAAAGAAAATGATCAGTCCGAGCAGAGCCACAAGGAGGATAATAGCGATAATGGCGATAACCCAAGCCAGACCGCCGAGAGTAGTGGTGTAATTCTGAATCATCTCGACATACTTGGGGAAGTTGAATGCCTCGCCGATACCCTTGAAGATACCGACAATCGCGCCCCAAATCGCTCCGAAGAACTGACCTAAGAACTCGAATAAGAATTTGAAGATAGTATCCATAATGTTCTGCTCCTTGTGGTGGATTTTTCCAATCTATGTCATTGAAAATTAGTTATGAAAGGATGGTGCTTTGGGAGAAGCAAGCCCCTCCCCTGCACAATCGGGAAATATCCCGTATCAATCAATATTACAGTTCCTCGCCGGCGATGTTGAAGAACCATTCGAGCTTGACGTAACCGCCGCGGATATCGTCGATGCACTCGGGATCCTCGCCCTCGATCCACATGACGATGGTATATTTATCGGTTTCGCCGGGTTCCAGACCCTCGCGGGTGTTGTTGAAGACGGTTTCGTCATCGACAAACTGTGTGATCTCCAGAACCTCGTCGGTCACCTCAACAGCCTCTTTGTTCTGAGGTTCCTCGGCAGCCGCCGCGATCTCCTCGGCTGTAGGCGCTTCGAAGTTAGCGGGGATGACCTTCTTGTAAATGGTCTCAAACGGCTCGGGGGATTTATCCGAAGTCGTCAGACCCATGTTCTCTTTTGCATAAACGGTCGGTTCACCGTTGCGGTAAACCATGATTCGGCAGGCTTCGTCGGCGGACTTCGCCGCGCGGACAGCTTTCAACTCGGACTCATAGTCGATGGTTTCCTTACCGTTATTGGTAAGCTGGAAGGTGTAAGCCATGTAATTTCTGCCGTTATGGTTACCAAAGCCCTCGAGGTCGAGGGTGGCAGGCAACCAGTCATATGTAATGTTGGTAACGTCCTTGACCATATCGGCATAGAGCTTTAGCGTCTGGTCGGAGCCGTCCTCGTTCGCGGAGATCGTGATACCTTTCTTCGCGGCGCCGGAATCGACCGATATGACAAGATCGCCGATGGTGGTGAGCAGCCAAGAAACGATCCACAGAAGCAGGAGGATCAGGGTGATGATGACAAGCGCAACGCCTGCACGGCGTTTCCACTTGACCTGCTTCGCGATATCCTTCGCGTCACGCTTCGCGTTATATCTCTGGAAAAGACCTTCCTTCTGACGCTGCAGTTGGACGTCCTTGTCACCTTTTGCTTCTAATTTAGCGAGCTGTTCCGGGGAAAAAGGCTCATCAATCTTCGGTTTTTTCTTACTCAATGGAATCAGCTCCTTTTT
>JAFSRK010000065.1 GCA_017446165.1 Ruminococcus sp. | reverse complement strand
GTCACCTCCGCGTATGGCTGTCCGTCGATGTAGATGATGTGCTGTTCCCCGATGTTCGGGGTGTTGTTATTCTGATCGTCGGTGTCGGAGATGTTTCTCTGCGGTGTGTTTTGGTTTTGCGGGGTTTGCTGTTTTTTATCGTTACTGCCGCCTCGGTTCTGCTTTTCCCCGTTATCTTTTTCGACCGTTTCGGGATGACGGTTATCGAGGATGTACAGGGGCGTTTGTCCGCGACACATGCGGATATAGGCGATCATGGAGTACAGCGCCTCCATGGTGGCGGTTTCGTTGAAGCCGCTGCCGGTATGGGCAAAGGAGCCGTCCGCGTTGCGATATTGAAGCATCGCGTCCAGCACGGTGTTGCCGTTTTTGATAAAGCGGCTGTCGGTATTCTGATCGATGCCGAGGGACGACAGCGCACACAACACCTGAGCTGTGCTTTCACAGTTCTCAACGCCCATGCCGATGAAGCCGCCGTTTGGCTGTTGGGCATTTGACAACAGGCTGAGTCCGCGATCAACGGCGGCGCTGACGTCGGAATACACGCCGACATAGGGTGCGAGGGCTTGGAGTGTCATGGCGGTGACGTCCACGTCGCCGCGGTCTCCGATGACCGCCCAGCCGCCGTCCGACAGCTGACAGCCGAGGATCGTGTTCACAAGGCTCTCGGCGGTATAGGTTCTGCTTTCGTAGCCGTTGTTCAGGATATGCAGCCCGAACACAAGGCTCATTAATCCCTGACCGCCGATCGCGTCGTCTGCGGCTTTGATGATATAACGGTTATTGCTGCCCGATGCGATCAGCGCGAGGGCGTATTTTTCGCGCGTGGTGGCAGAGTAGATCTCGTGGCTGTTGATGTATCCGAGCAGGGCTTTTTCATAGCGCGAAAAGCTGTAGCTTCCGTATTGGCTCAGGGCGATAACATAGAACTCGGCGCTCTCGCCGGCGTTCTGAGACAGCCCGCTGTCAATCAGCTCCTGTGCCGATGATACGCCCCACTGTGACGCCTTATAACCGACGATACCGTCGCAGAGGCTCTCTACCTCAGCGACGGTATACGCATGCTTTTCGGCTTTTGTGGCGCACGTTCCCGCAGACAGCAGTACCGCGAGGCTCAGCAGCAGACACAGAAGCTTATTTCTCATATCTCTTCTTGAATGCGACGATGCCGAACAGCAGGACCATCATCGCGAGAACAGCATAGATCATCACGTTCTCAGCGCCGGTCTTGACGGCGTTCGGGTTGGAGTTCGAACTTTGGTCGGGAGTCGCGACAGCAGTCGGAGCCTTGGTCGCCGCCTCGGTGGGCGCTTCGGTGACCTCTTCGGTCGCTTCGGGTGCGCCGGTGACGGTTGCCTTGAAGACAGGCGGGGTGATATTCTCGTCAGCGGATTTTGCGGTTACGACAAAGGTGCCGTTTTCGGGAAAAGCGACGGTCGCCTTGCCCTCGGGGCCGGTCTTGATGCCGGTGATCTCGCCGTTGACATAGATGTCCGCGCCTGCGAGCGGCTTGAATACGGGCATGTAGCTCGCGTCATATTCCGCGACGTAGGTTAGAGTCAGCTCAACGCCGTCGAGCGCCTTGGCGTCGCCCATGAACTTGTCAAAGGTGCTGAACTTATCGCTCCAGCCGACCAGATCGGTGTAGACGAACGCGTAGAGGTAGTCGTCAGCCTTGACAGCATCGGTCAGGGACCATGCGGACGCGCCGTTGAGATAGTAGCCGTAGCTGCCGCCGTTCGAGGCTCCCCACAGTTTATCGAGCGAAAGACCGTACTCGGTGTTCTTGGTAGCATAGCCTGCCGCAGCGCCGCCTTCGTAGAACGCTTCGTGAGCGCAGTAGAGCGCGTCGCTGATCGTCAGCGCGCCGTCGGAGTCGGTGTCTGTGACGGTGACCTTCTCTGCCGCAACGGCGAGGTTGCCGTCCTTGTCGGCGATGGTGACCCAGATGTCGGCTGAGTCAGCCGCAGACGCGGTGATCGCACCGAGGGACAACAGCATAACAAGCGCCAGGATGATGGACAATGTTTTCTTCATAAAAAAACCTTCTTTCTTGTGCTTTTTAGGTTTATTGGCTATAAAAAAGCTCTTTCGAATTATCGAAAGAGCGCAGAAGCAAAAGCATAGGCGCAGAGTACGCATATACCTGATCTTCGCACTCTTCTCGCCAAAGGGGCTGTTCTGAGGACACGGCAGGTCTCCTGACTTGTGATGAAGCGATATGCTTATCGCGCGGGGCGAGCCTTCTCGGTTGACCCAATGGCGTTTTCGTCCCTCTTCTCACATACAGTAGTGGCGGCTGCTCCGGACTCGAACCGGATTCCCTTTTGATTCACGCAGCGTACAGCTTTGCAAAACCGTATCCCTGTTCAGTTTACAAGCAGTATTATACTATTATAATTCTCAAAAATCAATTTAAAAAGTGTTACATATTATGACAAAAGTGTACGGCTTTTTCGGTATTTATACTAATCCTTAATAAAAACCTTTATCATCTATTGCGCTAAATTTCGCATAGCTGTGTTGGACTCCTTGACAGGCGCCAGCCTGCCTGCGTCGTCCGCCTTGCTCTGCGATATTTATCACTAATATCTGATTAAATCTTTTTATCAAGGATTAGTATTACCGACAAAAAACGGACTGCCGTAGCCGACAGTCCGCCGGTATATGGTATTTTACAGCTTGATGATCTCGTCGTAGAGATCGGCGTTTTTCGTGATGTTTTCGGTGTTGCCGACGGTGCAGAACGACTTGTTCTCCATGCTCTTTTTGAGCAGCGCGCCGACCTTGTTGACGGCGGCGATATCCGAGCCGAGCAGCTCGTCGCGCTCTTTCTGGAGGACGTCATCGCTCTTGTCGGCGAGGTACAGCAGGTCGCTGACATACGCCTGAGTCTGAGGGGTGAGGGGATTGTCCAGACTGCGGATACAGCTGATGATATAGTCCTCGACGGTGCGCTCGCTGAGGTCGAGCGTGCTGAGGAAATCGGCGGCGTTGTCAAAGGTCGAGAGCGTCATGCCGATCTGAGGATCGCGGTAGGACCACATGTCAAGTCGGGTTGCCGCGCCGGGATTTGCGCCGCAGCCGTAGGCGCCGTTTTCGACGCGGATCTTCTGCCACAGGTATTCGAGGGAGAGGATCTTCTTGCTCAGGTTCAGCGTGCCGCCGCTGACCTCGTCGGTGATCGGATAACTGTAGCCGTTGAACACGATGTCACAGGGCGCGGTGACGGCGACGTTGCCGCTAAGCAGCACGGTGTCGGCGTTTTTGAGTCTGTCGTTCAGCTGTGACTGCATCGGCAGAGTGATGTCCTTGATCTTCTCGTAGGTTGCCTCGTCACAGGCGACGGACATGACGGCTTTGCCGTTCTTGAAATACTTGTCATAGACGCGCTCGAGATCGGCGCGCAGGGCGTCAAAGGAATCGGGTGTTTTCTCGAGATGTTCCTTCAGCGCCTTGATGCGGGTATAGAAGCTCAGTCCGCGCACCTTGTCGCTGATTGCGTCGCGGACGTAGTGATTCGCGGCGGCGCGGGTCGCGGCGATCTGGCTCGAGTTATTGATCAGACCGAGCTGGAAGTCGGTCGCGATCTGGCTGACGAGATCGGTGATCGTCTTTTTCTCGTCGAAGCGGGTCTTTGTCAGGATCTCCTCGGCGAGCTTACCGGCAACTTCAAAATACTCCGCCATCGCCTTGTAGCGCATGACGGCGGCGCTGATCACACGGCCGTCGTTGTCGTAGACCATATTGCTCACTCCCATAGAGCCGGTGTAAAGTCCCAGCTCGGTCTGGAGCTTCTCGCCCGAGTAGTTCTCGGTCGCAATATTGGTCAGCAGGTTGGCGACAAGACTGATCATGAACAGCTCGTCATCATCGGCGTCGGCGATATCGAAGTACATTCCCGCGTAGACGATGCCGTCGGTCTTGAGCGGATGATAGAGGTAGGGGACAGCGGACTGCTGTTTCAGCTCGGTTTTGTGCGGGACGATCTTGCGGTCGATATCGCTGAGGCTCAGGTGAGGGGTGGGATCGGAGTCCGCGCGGCGATTCTCGGCAGAGTAGCCGTCGGGCATCTCGGTCGGCTCGCTGTAGCGGCTCTCGCCCGCCTTGGGAGTCATGATGACCTCGCTCTTAAACTCGTTATCGAGCAGGACGGTTTGGATGAGTTTCTCGAAGTAGCCGTCGTCGAGACCGTCCTTGATGTTTTTCAGCGCGTCCTCATATTCGAGATAACGCCACGGCTCGCTGTCATAGAGCCAGCTGTCGGCGATCTGGATGTTGTAGTAGAGTCCCTTGGTCAGTCCGGCGGCGTTGCCCTCGCGCAGGGCGAATTCCGCGGTACTGAGCTTTGCGCGCACGGCGTCTCTGTCCAGCCCGTCGCGGACTAGCTCGGAAAGACAGTCGAGGATCTCTTTTCTGAGCAGCTCGGCGTTCTTAGCGTCACAGTGCTGGAGCTTCACGGTGAACAGGGGGTAGCAGATGTCCTCGATCAGCGAGCAGTCGACCTCTACCGCGAGACCCTTGTCGAGGATGCGCTTTTTCAGCGGGTCGAAGTTGGTCTCACTGAGGATATTTGACAGCACCGACAGGGCAAGGAATTCTTCGAGAGAGGGCATGAAGCAGACCGGAAAGCTCAGGGCATAGTAGTCCTCGTTCGGCTTTTCCTCGTCGGCGGTATAGGTGCAGAAGAAGGGCTTCTCCTGTTTTTTGACCTGCACCACGGGTTCCTTGACGTCGTCCTGTGTTTCGACCTTGCTTAGATATTCTTCATCGAGGAACTGCAGCTTTTCCTCAACGTTCATCCTGCCGTAGAGGTAGAAGCGGGCGTTCGAGGGGTGATAGTGCTTTTTGTGGGTCGCGATGAACTGCTCGTAGCTGAGCTTCACGATCTCGTCGGGATGACCGCCCGACACGGTGGTGTACTGGCACGGCTCATAGGCTTCTTTGAATACGGCGTTGTAGAGCGTTTCCTCGGGATCGCCGAGCGCGCCCTTCATCTCGTTGTAGACGACGCCCTGATAGTAGGGCTTGCCGCTGTCGTCGACCTCGATGTGCCAGCCTTCCTGACGGAACGCGTTCTCGTTGTCGTAGATCAGCGGGCGGAACACCGCGTCGGTGTAGACCGACATCAGGTTCATCAGATCCTTTTCATTCATGCTCGACACGGGATACATCGTCTTGTCGGGAAAGGTCATCGCGTTGAGGAAGGTGTAGAGCGAGCTTTTCATCAGCTCGACAAAGGGATCGTCAACGGGATATTTGTCCGAACCGCAGAGGACGGAGTGTTCGAGGATATGGAACACTCCGGTCGAGTCTTTGGATGGGGTCGCGAAGGTGACCGAGTAGGTCATGTTGCGGTCGTCGTTGTCGATATAGCACAGTCGCGCGCCGCTTTTTTCATGGCGCATGATGTACATGTCGCCGTCGATCTCTCTGATATGGCGGCTCTGCTCGATAACAAAGCCGTGGATCCTGTCGTTGATGTTATATTTCATATTCTTCTCCCATTGATTAATATAGGGGAGGGGCGTGCTCCTCCCGCTGATTGTTAAAGCGTTTCCTCGAGGATATCGACCGCGTTTTTGCAGCAGTTCTCACAGGAACAGAGCGTGCGTCCGGTGACAAAGCCCTTGATATCCGCGCAGATCGTTGCACCGCAGCGCTTTTCGAACTCGCCGAACAGCTCGCGGGAATATTTGTTCATGTTAGCGCCCTTGTAGCCCAGCAGCCCCAGCACCATCTCAGCGCCTACCAACGCGCCGCAGGTGCCTTTCACACCGCCCATGCCCGAGCCGAAGGTCGCGCCGAGCGCCATCAGGGTATCTTTGTCAAAGGGCAGCTTGTCCTCATAGCTGAGCAGCACCGCCTGACAGCAGTTGCCGGCATGGACCTCTTTGAGCTGTGCGGCTTTTTCTCCACGGGTCATCACGATCATCCTTTTCAATATAGTGTGAGAATTACGAGATTCATTATGCAACTTTTCGACTGAACTGTCAAGCGAAACAGCCGCAAGGATAGCAGAAAACAAGTTTTCTGCTACACTAACTACCAACTACCAACTATCAACCACCGACTACTTTTAGTTAAATATCCGAATTCTCCCCGCGACTATTGACAAAGCCGCGGATTTTGTTGTATAACGCAGATATAGCCTCCCTTGGCTAAAGGGAGGGGGACCGCGTCAGCGGTGGAGGGATTATACAGTAAATGATTGAGTAACAATCGGAGGTAAATCATGGAAAAACGCGAACAGATCTATGAGGGCAAGGCAAAGAAGGTCTTTCTGACCGACGACCCCGACCTCGTCATCGTTGACTACAAGGACGACGCCACCGCCTTCAACGGCCTTAAGAAGGGTACTATCACCGGCAAGGGCGTCATCAACAACAAGATGAGCAATCTTCTGATGCAGAAGCTCGAGAAGGCAGGCATCCCGACTCACTTTGTCGAGGAGCTGTCCGACCGCGAGACGCTGGTCAAGAAGGTCAGCATCGTGCCGCTTGAGGTCATCATCCGCAACATCGCCGCCGGTTCCTTCTCCAAGAACTACGGCGTCAAGGAGGGGACACCCTTCGAGCAGCCGACCATCGAGTTCTCCTACAAGAACGACGATCTCGGCGATCCGCTGATCAACGATTATCACGCGCTGGCGCTGAAGCTCGCCACCAAGGACGAGATCGAGCTGATCAAAAAGTATGCGTTCGCCGTGAACGACTATATGAAGGCTTACTGGAAGGAGCGCGGCGTCATTCTCGTTGACTTCAAGCTCGAGTTCGGCAAGACCTCCGACGGCACCATCGTCCTCGCTGACGAGATCAGCCCTGACACCTGCCGTTTCTGGGATGCAAAAACCATGGAGAAGCTCGACAAGGATCGTTTCCGTCGTGATATGGGCGGCGTAGAGGACGCCTACAACGAGATCATGGGCAGATTGTCATAATTACACGACCCGAGGTTCATCCTCGGGTTTCCTTTTACCGCTTTATTGACTTAAAGCGCTGTATGTGATAAGATACTCTTTGGTAATATCTTATCAACAGGCGAGGGCAACGCCCTCCCGCAATTGTCAACTGTCAATTGTTGAATGGAGTGAAACTATGCGTATCGTCATCAAGGTAGGCACCTCTACCTTAGCTCATAAAACCGGACTGCTCAACATCAAGCGCGTCGAGAAGATGTGCAAGGTCATCTCCGACCTCAAAAACGCGGGTCACGAGATCGTCCTCGTGTCATCGGGCGCGATCGGTATGGGTCTGGGCAAGATCGGGATGACCAAACGTCCCGACGACATCAGCTCCTGTCAGGCAGCCGCTGCGATCGGTCAGTGTGAGCTGATGTACACCTATGACAAGCTGTTCTCGGAGTACAACCACACCGTGGCTCAGATCCTGATCACCGGCGCGTTCGTCGCCGTCGAGGACTACGGAAAGAATCTGAACAACACCCTGTACCGCCTCTTGGAACTCGGCGTGATCCCGATCGTCAACGAGAATGACACCGTCACCACCGAGGAAATCATCATCGGCGACAACGACACCCTCGGCGCGATCATCGCGAACCGCGTGAACGCCGATATGCTGATCATCCTCTCGGACATCGACGGCTTCTTCACGGGTGATCCGAACACCGATCCCACCGCCGAGCGGATCAGCGTGGTCGAGAAGATCACCGAGGATATCGAAGCGTTGGCAGGCAAGCCCGGCTCGCGCCTCGGCACCGGCGGCATGATCACCAAGATCAAGGCGGCGAAGCTCGTCACCGAGAACGGCGTCGAGATGGTCATCGCCAACGGCAGGGATCCCGAGATCCTGTATGACATTCTGGACGGCACGGCGGTATGTACCCGCTTCCTCCCGCAAAAAAACAGGCTCCCTTTGGAAAAGAGAGCTGTCAGCGAAGCTGACTGAGGAAACGTATAAACTGATCGAGCGAGCAATGCGAGAAACTAATAGTATGGTAAGGAGAACCCGCTATGACAACACAAGAATTATTGATCAAAGCAAAAGGCGCGAAAAGCGAGCTTAGCAAATACACCGTCGAGGATATCGACCGTGCGTTGACCGCGATGGCGGACGCGCTGGTGGAGAACACCGACATGATCCTCGGCGAGAATGAAAAGGATATCGAAGCTTCAAGGGGCGTGATCAGCGACGTCATGATCGACCGTCTGTCGCTCTCCAAGGAACGCATCGAGGGCATGGCTCAGGGTATCCGCGACGTCGTGAAGCTCCCCTGTCCGGTGGGCAGAGTCTTGAAGCGTTACGAGCGTCCCGACGGGCTGGTGATCGAGAAGACCTCGGTTGCCCTCGGCGTGGTCGCGATCATCTATGAGAGCCGTCCGAACGTCACCTCCGACGCGGCGGCGCTCGCCCTGAAGAGCGGCAACGTCTGTGTTCTGCGCTGCGGCAAGGAGGCTCACCGAAGCGCTGCGGCAATCGTCGACGCTTTGCAGAAGGGTCTGGAGACTGCGGGCATGAGCCGCGATCTGGTGCTGCTCGTCGAGGATACCACCCGACAGAGCGCGAACGAGCTGATGACCGCCGACGGCTATGTCGATCTGCTGATCCCGCGCGGCGGTCCCGGGCTGATCAATGCGTGTGTGAAGAACGCGACCGTACCCTGTATTCAGACGGGTACCGGCATCTGTCATATCTATGTGGATAAAACCGCCGATCTCGATATGGCGGTGAGTATCATCGAGAACGCGAAGTGTTCGCGTCCTTCGGTCTGTAACGCCGAAGAGGTTCTGGTGGTCGCACGCGATGTCGCGCCCGATTTCCTGCCGATGCTCAAAGCGCGCCTCGTCGACGACCGCGCCGAGAATCCTGTCGAGCTGCGGCTCGATGAAGAAGCCGTGAAGATCATTGACGGTACCCCCGCGGGTGAGCGTGACTTCGACACAGAGTTCCTCGACTACATCCTCGCGGTGAAGATCGTTTCCGATGTGGACGAGGCGATCGACCACATCAACCGCCACTCCACCGGCCACAGCGAAGCGATCGTGACCACCGATCGGACTGCCGCCGATAAGTTCACGCGAGGCATTGACTCATCCTCCGTCTATGTCAATTCGTCCACCCGCTTCACCGACGGCGGCGAGTTCGGACTGGGCTGTGAGATGGGTATCTCGACCCAGAAGCTCCACGCCCGCGGCCCGATGGGACTCGAGGAGCTGAACACCTACAAGTATATCATCCGCGGCAACGGAAACATTCGTTGATTCATGCCTTCCCCTTGGGGGAAGGTGTCGCCGAACGGCGACGGATGAGGGGCCGGCATTTCGGAGCGACCCCGAATTTAATTGCAATGAACACAAAAACAATTAATGGTTAGCCAATTACCAACGAGGTAAATCATGTATACATTCGGATTTATCGGAACCGGCAACATGGGCGGCGCGCTGGCGAAAGCCGCCGCGAAGAGTACGAAGAACATCCTGCTTGCCGATCATTTTGCAGAGAAGGCAGAGGCGCTCGCACAGCAGCTCGGCTGTGACTGCGCCGACAATATCGCCGTCGTGAGAAGCTGCCGCTATGTATTCCTCGGCGTGAAGCCCCAGATGATGGCGGATATGCTTACGTCGGTGCGCGACGCGCTGTGCTGCCGCGACGACATCATCCTCGTCACGATGGCGGCGGGACTCAGGATCGCTACCATCCGCGAGCTGGCGGGACACGATTTCAAGACCATCCGCATCATGCCGAACACACCCGTCGAGGTGGGCGAGGGCGAGATCCTCTATACCCCCTCCGAGAATGTCACACAGGCGGAGCTTGACGAGTTCCTCAGCCTGATGCAGTACGCGGGTCAGCTGACCGCGATCCCCGAGAGCCTGATGGACGCAGGATGCTCGCTGTCCGGATGCGGACCGGCGTTCGTGTTCAAATTTATCCGCGCTCTGGCACAGGGCGGCGTGAATGCGGGCATCGACGAAAAGACGGCGATCGCGCTCGCGGCTCAGACCGTTGTCGGCGCGGCGAAGCTGCTCACCGCAAGTCCGCTCGATCCCGAAACGCTGATCAAGAACGTCTGCTCCCCCGGCGGGAGTACCATCGAGGGTGTGAAGTCCCTTGATGCGGACAATTTTGAAGGCGCTGTCGAAAAGGCGGTCGCCGCATCCTACAAACGCAATCAGGAGCTGGGAAAAGCATGAGCAAAACAGGACTTGTCCTCGAGGGCGGCGCGATGCGCGGACTCTTCACAATGGGCATACTGGACACCTTTTTGAAAAACGATATCATCATCAATGACGTTGTCGGCGTGTCTGCCGGCGCGGCGTTCGGATGTAATTATAAGTCGGGTCAGATCGGACGCGCTCTGCGGTACAATCTCAAATACTGCCGCGACAAGCGTTACTGCTCGACATGGTCATTGGTAAAAACCGGCGATCTGTTCGGCGCGGAGTTTTGCTACAAGACCCTGCCGTTTGAACTCGATCCGTTTGACTGTGAAGCCTATGACAAATCGCCGATGAATTTCTGGGCGGTCACGACCGATGTGCTGACCGGCAAGCCCGTCTATCAGCTGATCAACAAGGTCGACGACGACTGCATGGACTGGATCCGCGCCTCGGCGAGCATGCCGCTGGTATCGCGACCCGTGACCGTCGGCGGCTATACCCTGCTCGACGGCGGCATGAGCGATTCTATCCCGCTGTCGTTCATGGTCAGACAGGGAATCCTCAGAAACATCGTCATCCTGACCCGTCCGCGCGACTATGTCAAGAAGCCCGAGAACCTTCTGCCGTTCAAGGTCGGTCTGCGCAAGTACCCCGCGATGGTCGAAACGATGAAGAACCGCCATGTGATGTACGCGTACCAGCGATCCTATGTGTTCGAGCAGGAAAAGCGCGGAAACGCCTTTGTCCTTTGTCCCGAAGCGGAGCTGGATATCGGGCGCACCGAGCATGATCCCGCGAAGATCCAAGCGGTCTATGACGAGGGCGTAAAGGTCGCCGTCAAGCACCTCGACGAGATCAAAAAGTTCCTGTCACAGCAATAAAACAAAGCGATGATTTCCTTTTGGAAGTCATCGCTTTTTGCATATCGGTTTATTATTTTTTCAGCTCGACACACAGCATTGTCATATCGTCAAACTGTTCGGCGTCCCTGACGAAGTCGTCGACCGCTTGTCGGACGTTGTTCAGCGTCTGTTCGGGGGACGCGTCGGGATCTGTGTTCAGCGCTTCAATCATTCTGCGCGTTGTGAACAGCTCGCCGTTTTCATTTGTCGCCTCCGGCACGCCGTCCGTGTAGACAAAGAGCTTCGAGCCGGGCTTTAAGGTCATCTCATAGTCCTTGTATCGCAGCCCCTGCATCGCGCCGATCACCATTCCGTGGGTATCGCGCAGCAGGCGGAAGCTGCCGTCGCCGTTTTTGATCGCGGGGTATTCGTGACCCGCGTTCGAGGCGGTGAGCTTGCCGGTGGAGATTTCGAGAATACCCAGCCACACGGTGATGAACATTTCCATGCGGTTGTTGGAGCAGATCGTGTCGTTGGTTGCTTCGAGGATCTCTGACGGCGTTTTGCCCATCTTCGCGTGGTTGGCGAGGATGATCTCGCTCGCCATCATGAACAGCGCCGCGGGAACGCCCTTGCCGGATACGTCGGCGATCATCATGCACAGGTGATCGTCGTCGATCATGAAGAAGTTGTAGAAATCGCCGCCGACCTCGCGGGCGGGATCCATCGAGGCAAAGATATCGAAGTCGTGCCGATCGGGAAACGCGGGGAAGCTGCTCGGGAGCATGCCCTCCTGGATCTGTGAGGCGAGGGTCAGCTCGGTGGACACACGCTGGTTCTCGGCGGTCACGGCGGTCAGGTTCTCCATATACTTCACCATGTCGGATTCCATGGTGTCGATCGAATTCGCAAGGCTCGAGATCTCGTCAAAGCGGCTGATCTGTCCGAGCGATTCACCGAGGGTGTTTTCCTTGGCGAAGCGGGTTGCTTCGTCGGATGCCTTCTTCACCGGTGCGACGACCTGTTTCTTGACGAACATCGCGACGAACGCCGTCGAGAGGACCGCCAGGAGGAGCGTCGACAGACCGATGTGGATCGCGAAGGGCAGCTTCGCCGCCTCCAGCTCGTTCATCGGGCGCTGCATGCACAGGATACCCGTGACGTTGCCGACGCTGTCGGTGACCGGCACCATCGCGGTGACGTGAGGATGGATGCCGTCGGGCGGATTGTAGCGATAGATGACCTCGAACGGAGATTCCTTGTTATAGAGTTTCTCGTACTTTTGACGATACTCGTCGTTGGTGGTGTCGCGCTTGTGTCCCATCTCCCATTCGACATATTCGGTGTCGTCTACCGTGTTGTCGATCAGATCGAAGATGCACTCGAACCGACCGTAGTCGCTCTGATCGACCCGGATCACATAGACCATCGTGACGCCCATCTTCTTGACATAGATGTCGAGGGCGGACTTGGTTATCTGGTATTCATCGGGCAGCTTACCTTCGAGATAATCCGTAAGGTGGTCGCCTTTGACCAGCGTCGCGGCGGTGTTCGCCATGTGATAGGTCGAGTCGGCGTATTCGACCTTGAATGCTTTGGTAAAGCTCAGATAGCCGATCGTGCTGACAATCGCACCGAAGATTACCAGCATGATCACGATCGCGCCGATGATATTCGCCGCCATGCTGGAGCGCAGCTTGTTGAATAGCTTTTTCATCCTCCGCCTCCGTTTCTTTCATATAGGTTGATTATAAAGGAAAGGGCAGGAGATTTCAAGAAGAATCTCAGAAACGCCGAAGCCATCCGCGCGGTGGCAGATGGCTTCGGCAAAAGAATTGGAAATGAGGTTTATGAAAAGGTCAGTGGTTGTTTTGTTGATGGGCTTGCGGCATCAGTTGCCGGGCTTCTCGGGAGGAGTACCGCCCTCGCCGCCGTGACCGCCGCCCTCACCGGGCTTGTCGGGAGCGCCGCCGGAGCCGCCGGAGCCGCCGGTCGAGACGACCGCGATTGCCGAACCGGTGGACGAGGAGCCTGCTGAATACTCGACGCCGTTGACATACAGCTTGTGACCGTTGAGGTCGATGCTGTCCGCGTCACAGGTGAGCGAGGTGATGTAGCTGTCGCCCGAAAGCACCCACTTGGAGCCGTCGGTGATCTCGACATAGACGTCGCCCGCGGCGCCGTCGCTGTTGATCGCGCCGTTGAAGGTCGAGCTGTCGGACAGATAGAGGTTGAGGTGCGATACGTCGTCGACGACCATATCGCCGTTGATTTCCTGCTGTGAAGCATACAGGCTGACCTGACCGCCGTTATTGCCCTCGCTGCCCCAGCCCGCCGCGGCGGCTCTGAGGAAGTAACCCTCGGTGTCGTTGTTGACAATGGTCGCGCCGGTGAGGCTGATCTCGGTCGCGGTGTTGTTGACAAAGAAGACGTCGCCGTTCTCGTTGGTGAGCGTGCCGCCCTCCATCGTGAAGGACGAGAGACCCTCTGCCGCGTCGCCGGACATGCTCTGGTAGATCATGACTGCCTGATACCACTCGGATTTATCGCTGTTTTTGGTGTTGTTGTCGGCGTTCAGCGTGACGTTTTTCAGGGTGACGCTGTTCTTGCCCTCGACGACAACGCCCTGAGAGGCGGTGGAGGTCAAGTCGGCGTTCGATACGGTGATGTCGGCGGTGGAGTAGATGACCGGTGAACCGGTACCCGAGGTGGTGTAGCTGCCGCCGTCAACGTTGACGGTACCGCCGCCGCGGTCGGAACGGATCGCCGCCGAGGAATTGCCGGAGGTGTTGATCGTGAGGTTCGAGGCGTTCATCGTGCCGCCGCCTGTCGTCATCAGACCGCCCGAGCAGTTGCCCGAGGTCTCGATATAGGAGTCGCTGATGTTCACGGTCGTACCCTCGCCGTAGCTGAATACCGCGTTCGCGTGGGTGCCGTCGGTTTTGATCACCATCTCGGAGAGATCGAGCGTTGCGCCGTTCGTCGCGAAGATCGCCGCGTTATCGCCGTAGAAGTCGGCTTCGTCGCCGCTGTCGCTGTCGCCGGTCTTGGTGACCTTGGTGTTTTTGTAGCTTGCCGATTCGCCGTCAGCGGTGATCGCATGCTCGCTGTCTGCGGTGTTCTCGACGGTGTCGGTGATGGTGATGTCGCTCTCGCTCAGCGCCGCCGTCGCCTTTGCCGCTTCGGTCGCCGTCTGTGTCGCCGCCTCTGTGACAGCTTCGGTCTGTGCGGTCGTCGCCGCTTCGGTCGGCGAGCCGTTTTGATTGTTATTGCATGCCGCAAGCGATACGGTGAGCAGTGCGGACAGGATGATCGCCAATGCTTTTTTGGAATGGTTACGTTTCATGATGTGTGCCTCCTTGGGGTAATGTTTTTTCTGTTGTGACTTTATCATAAAACGCATAATTGACAGCTGTTTGAAGCCTGTGTGAAAAATAAGTGAAAAGATATTGACCGACTCGACCGCGCTATAGTATAATCAAGTCAACAAATATTTCAGGAGGTCATTATGAGAAAGGCGCTTGCTATCATCTTGGCGATGCTGCTCATGCTCGCGGCGATCCCCGCAGCAGCGGTGCATGCATCGGATGATCTGCCGTTTGTCCCTGCGACCGAGGAGCCTGAGGATCCGACAGAAGCCCCCGAGGACGACAACCACATCGAATATATCGCCGAGCTGGGAACGACAGAAGCTGATGCGGATCAGAACATGAAGACCATCCGCGACGCGTTCGCTTTGGCAGAACCCGGCAAGACCCTAACGGTGAAGATCGCTCAGCCCGGCACCTACTATGTCGGCGACGGCCGCCGTGCATGGCGTATGCGCTCCGACACGACCTTTGACCTCAACGGAGCGACCCTGATCCGCTACGGCAGTCAGGGCAATATCCTCCAGAACTGCGACTATACCGGTGAAAACGGCACGGTCGGCGGTTATCATCTGACCGACAATATCACGATCAAAAACGGCACGATCGACGGCGCAGGCGAAACAGCCGCCACGCTGAATCTCTGCAACTTCGGTCACGCGACCGGCGTTCACCTCGAAAACATGAATTTCAGAAACGGCACCAGCCATCTGGTCGAGTTCTCCGGCTGTCAGGACTGCACCGTGACCAACTGCACCTTCACGAAGTTTGCTCCCGGTCGTGACGATAACGTTGAGGCGTTACAGTTCGATATCAGCGACAACGACGTTTCCGCGACCTCGTGGAACGGTGTTTACTATAGCGACTCCACACCCTGCCGCAACATCACCGTCGAGGGCTGTACCTTCAACGATTTCCCGACGGGACTCGGAAACCACAAGGGCATACAGAACAATCATGTCACCGGCATCGTCGTCAAAAACTGCAAGTTCCTCAACTCGGCGAACTACCACCAGCCTGCGGCGTGGTTCTACAATTTTGACAACAGTGAATTCTCCGGCAACACCATTACCGGCAACTACAGCTGCGGACTGAACGTCAGCGCGTGCCGCAACACGGTCATCAAGGACAACGTTATCACCTTGAAGGACGCGACCTCAGGACTCTATGTCACGCTGGCGAACAGCTATGTCCGCGGCAACAAGAAGGACGTCCATGTCGAGGAATACTGCGAGGGTCTCGAGATCACCGGCAACAAGATCAACGTCGGCGGCGCCGCCATCGGCACTCGCGTCTACAGTAACAGCGGCATCAGCAGCTTTTCCGACAACGCTGTCACCGCGACAGGCGATATCGGTGTGACCTTCTCGAGCAATTCCCGTGTGACCAACGTGAAGAACAACACGATCAAGGCGACGAAGGGTATCGGTATCCTTGCGGCGACCTCGGCACAGGTCGGCGAGATCTCAGGAAATACCATCCGCGCGAAGGACGCTTGCATCCAGGTGACCTCCTCCGCGAACGTCAAGAATATCCGGAACAACCCCTCTGTTATATCCTCCGCCGGCAACGGTATTTTCGTCTCCAACGCGACCGCCCGGAATATCACCGGCAACACGATCAAGAACTGCACCGCAGACGGTATCTCCGTCACCTCCTCGGGTGTGGTATCTGCCGTCACCGGCAACACCGTCACCGGCTGCGGTGAGTACGGCATCCGTATCAACAACTCCAATATTTATATCACCTTCAGCGGCAATAAATGTACCAACAACAAAACCGGCGCAACGAAGGTCAACGCGTCGATCATGCTCGCTAATCCCGTGATCTCCTCGGTCGCGAACGCCTACGGCGGCGTCACGGTCAAATGGGGCAAGGTTTCGGGCGCCGCGAAATACCGCGTGTTCTTTAAGGACCGCGGCACCGGATGGAAGAAGCTCGCCGACACCACCGCCCTCACCTATACCGACGCGACCGCGCCCTCGGGCAAGACCCGCGCTTATACCGTGCGCTGTATCTCGACGGACGCGAAGAAATTCACCAGCAATTACGATACCGTCGGCAAGTCGATCCTCTATGTCGCCGCGCCGCGCATCGGCACCATCCGGAATATCTCCGGCGGCACACAGCTCAATTGGGCGGCTGTCGCGGGCGCCGCGAAGTATCGCGTCTTTGTGAAGTCCGGCACCGCGTGGAAGGCGATCGCCACCACGACCGCGACCTCCTATAACTACACGGGTCTCAAGAGCGGCACCGCCTATATCTACACCGTTCGCGCGATGAACGCGGCGGGTCAGTATGCCAGCGCCTACAACACCACCGGTTGGAAGTACACCTATATCGCGCCTCCTGCGCTGCCGACCTTGAAGAACACCTCGAGCGGCGTGCAGATCACCTACAAGAAGCCTGCGGGCGGCACCTACTTCCGCATCTTCCGCAAGACCGCCGGCGGCAAGTGGGGAAAGATCGCCGACACCTCGAAAAACACCGTTGTCGATAAAACCGCCAAGAAGGGCGTGACCTACTACTACACCATCCGCTGTATCAACAAGGGCGGCACCAAGTTCTTCTCGGCATACAAT
>JAFSRK010000064.1 GCA_017446165.1 Ruminococcus sp. | reverse complement strand
TAGATGGTGATCTCCTTACCGTCAACGATAATGGAGTTCTCACCCGCCTCTACGGTGTGCAGATTCTCGCCGATAGTGCCGCAGTAGCCCTTCTGAGCTGTGTCGTACTTTAACAGGTTCGCGAGCATCTTGGGAGCGGTAAGATCGTTGATAGCAACAACCTCGTAACCCTCAGCGCCGAACATCTGACGGAAAGCCAGACGACCGATACGACCAAAGCCATTGATTGCAACTTTAACTGACATAAGAATTCCTCCTAACATTTAATTAAATGTAATTATAGTTACATCATTGTTATTTTACTACAAATGCGTTAGTAAATCAAGGTGTATTTGAAAAATATGTTAATAGAATAAGGGGATTTTTTGACGTGTTTATATAATTTGCCATGATATGACGAAAACTCGGTCAAAAACGCGCAAAATCGCCTCTCCGTGAGCAGAGAGGCGACGGGATCATTTCTGATAGAGCTTGTTGGTTTCGTAGTGAGGCTCGGTGGTCAGGTGGATGCCGAGCTTCTTGAGCGTTCTGGTGTCGGTCTCGGAGAGGATAACGGTCGCATGAGCCTCGGTGTCGCGGAGCTTCTCAAGCTGCTGCATCGCGAGTCGGGCGGTCGGGTTGGTGACCGCGGAGATCGACAGGGCGATCAGCACCTCGTCGGTATGCAGGCGAGGATTCTCGGAGCCGAAGTTCTCGACCTTGAGCTTCTGGATCGGCTCGATGACAGCGGGGTCGATCAGGTCGACCTTCTTCGGGATATCACCGAGGGTCTTGAGGGCGTTGAGCAGCATCGCCGAGCAGGCGCCGAGCAGCTCGGAGGTCTTGCCGGTGATGATCGTGCCGTCGCTGAGTTCCAGCGCAGCGGCGGGAGCGCCGGTGTCCTCCGCGAGCTTCAAAGCGGGCGCGATGACCGCGCGATCGTCGGCAGTCAGCTTGTTCTGTTTCATGAGAAGCCCGATCTTGTAGGCTTCGTCGGGCGAGCCGTTGCCCTTGGTGTTGTTGCACATCGCATCATAGTAACGGCGAATGATCTCCTGGTTTGCGGCGGCACAGGTCGCCTCGTCGTCAACGATGCAGTTACCCGCCATGTTGACGCCCATGTCGGTCGGGGACTTGTAGGGCGACTCGCCGAGGATGGACTCGAACATCGTGTTCAGCACCGGGAAGATCTCGATGTCGCGGTTATAGTTGACGGTGGTCTCACCGTAGGCTTCGAGGTGGAAGGGGTCGATCATGTTGACGTCGTTGAGGTCGGCGGTAGCGGCTTCATAGGCGACGTTGACCGGGTGCTTCAACGGCAGGTTCCAGATCGGAAAGGTCTCGAACTTCGCGTAGCCTGCCTTGACGCCGCGCTTGTTCTCGTGATAGAGCTGAGAAAGACAGACAGCCATCTTGCCCGAGCCGGGACCGGGAGCGGTGATGACGACCAGCTTGCGGGACGTCTCAACATAGTCGTTTCTGCCATAGCCGTCGTCGCTGACGATCAGCTCGATATCGGCGGGGTAATTCGGGATGGAGAAGTGGTGATAAACGCGCACGCCGTTTTCTTCGAGCTTCTTTTGGAACTTCACGGCGGCGGGCTGGTCGGCAAAGCGTGTCAGCACGACCGAGCCGACATAGAGTCCGCGCTTTGAGAATACGTCGATCAGGCGCATGACGTCGAGATCGTAGGTGATGCCGAGGTCGCCGCGCACCTTGTTCTTCTCGATGTCGTCGGCGTTGATGACGATGACGATCTCCGCCTCGTCCTTGAGCTGCATGAGCATCTGGAGCTTACTGTCCGGCTTGAAGCCCGGCAGTACACGCGATGCGTGATAGTCGTCAAAGAGCTTGCCGCCGAACTCGAGATAGAGCTTGCCGCCGAACTGGGCGATGCGGTCGCGGATGTGCTGGCTCTGCATGTTCAAATACTTTTCGTTATCGAATCCGATTTTCATAAATACCCTCCTGTTTTATTCAAAACCAATATCATCTCAAAATAAAAAATACATTATTTTTTATACCACAAATCGGCTCCGCTATAAATACCTCAAAGAAAATTGCAAAATTTTTATCAAATATTCATGCTGCTTCTGCATGGACAAGAGCAGGAAGGATATGGTATAATCGGCTCAAATCTCGAACCGGAGGAATATATATGGAATTCATTCAATGCAGAGAGGGCGACTTTGAACGCGTGAACGCGTTCTACCGCGAGGTCGTCGCCTATCTCGAAGGACATATCAACTACCCGAAGTGGTCGGACGATCATCCGAGCGAACAGGACGTCACGAACGCGATCGGACGCGGCACACAGTACATCTGCACCGACGGCAAGACGGTCATCGGCGCGGCGATCCTCAACGACGATCCCGAGGGGTACTATGAGGCGGGCAAATGGAGCAGAAAGCTCAGCCGCGGCGAATACCTGATCGTGCATGCCTTGGCGGTGAAGCCCGACCTGAAACGCGGCGGGGTCGGCACCTTCATGGTGAAGGAATGCATCCGCGTCGCAAAAGCCGACGGATACAAGGCAGTCAGGCTCGATACCGTTCCCGATAATCACCCTGCCAACGGGCTGTACCTCAAAAACGACTTTTCCTATGTCGGCACAGAGAATCTCAGGCGTGATATCCCCGAGATCCCGCTGTTCAATCTCTATGAACTTAATCTATAAAGAAGATAAAACGCTGAGCGGAAATAACCGTTCAGCGTTTTTGTGCAGATACAACTATTCAGTTCTTATTCAGCTTGACCGTGAACATGGCGACAGCAACGACGGTCAAGACAACCGCGTAAGCGATCACGATCCACAAATCCGCAAAGATCGCGGAGTAGTTGCCCGCGACCGCCGCCTGAGCCGCTTTTACCGCGTGAGAAAACGGCAGGATATTCGCCACCGTCTCAAACAGACCGCCTACCATCGAGGTATCGAACCAGATATTGGAGAACCACGCGGATAGATTAGTCAGCAAAGCGCCGCACACGCCGCCGACAGCCTTTTCGCTGAGCAGGGATCCGAACAGCAGTCCCAGCGCGATGAACACGATGGCTATCGGGAGATTGACAACGATCGCCGGCAAGAGATTCACGCTGAATCCCAGACCGAATACCAGCGCCGTAAGATAACAGACAGCGGACTGTATCAGCGCCATCGGGATCAGCGGCAACGTGTAGCCCAGAATGAAGTCTGAGGGCTTCAAGGGAGACGAGAACAGCCTCAGCACGAAGCTGGCGGTTCTGTCTTTGGCGATCAGCATGGATGAAAACAGCGACAAAAAGCTCAACCCGAACACAGTAATACCGGGCGCTAATTTTTCGATTTGAAAGTTAGAGGGACCGTAGCCCTGCGGTATACTCTTGTTGATCGCCGACAACAGAATCATCAAAACCAGCGGAAACGCGATCCCGAATATCAGTGTCAGTATATCGCGTGTGATCTCTTTCGCATTGCGTGAAGCAAAGGTCATTGTCCTTGTCATTTTAATCCCTCCCCTGCCAATCGAATAAAGGCATCTTCAAAATCATCAGTACCAGCTTTTGCTTTCAGGTCTTGAACGCTGCCCTCAGCACACAGAACGCCGTGAGCCATGATACCGATACGATCGCACAGACTCTCAGCCTCTTCGAGATAGTGGGTGGTCAGGACGATGGTCATCCTTCCCTTTAAGCCTTGGATAAAATGCCACAGCTCTCTGCGCGCAAGGACGTCCAG
>JAFSRK010000063.1 GCA_017446165.1 Ruminococcus sp. | reverse complement strand
TTCTGAGCTTGTCGAAGAATCTTACAGTGCAATCTATCCAACTTCATTACACCTTTCATGTGTAATCTAACGGAAAAGTATGCACTTTCAGATTCTTCACTGACGTTCAGAATGACATTTTTTGTTTTGCGACAGCCCCTTTATTTGCAGAAGTATTCAGCGATCAGATGACTGTCACATCGGCGTCGGGTTCGTCGTCGAGGTTCAGGATCGGACGGTCGTCGTCCTGCTTCTTGCGGCGCTTCGGCATGAGCTTCTCGTCCTTTTTCAGCACGATCAGCGCGACGACCATGATCATCAGGTGACCGAAGGCTTCGCCCGCGTAGCCCAACTGATTCATCGGCCACGGCAGCATGCCCAGCACGTTGCCGATCACGGCGGTGCAGATCGGATTGCACAGCCACGCGAATTTGTTGACAGGCAGGGTCTTGCGCCATACCAGCGCGATCATCGCAACGGTCAGCAGTCCGTCGGCGGCGAGGAAATACAGCACCATCGGCACGATGTTCAGCATCATGACATGGTTGGTGATCTCGGCGGCTTTCTCCACCGTGACATGCGGCGCGATGCCCTGCATGATCAGCGGCATATTCAGGCACAGGGTATGGATGAAGATGAACGCCATCGTCCCCGCCAGCATGCCGATGCGGAACAGCCTTATAAGCACGCGGTCGGTCTTGTCACGACCATGCTCGCGGATCATGTGATACATCTCGGTAAAGCCGATGTAGTAAAGCGGTACTGCGGCGGCGAACAGGATATTGCTCGTCACGAACCGCCACACGCCCATGTCCAGCCACGCTTTGTCGGCAAACGCTCCGAGGGTAGTCGTCACGGCTCCTGCGCCGCGCACCTGCCACAGCATATCGCCGACGACCATCAGCACAGCGCCGATCAGTCCCAGCAGCAGATTTCTCTTTCGTTTCTTCAACATTTCAGCAGTCATCATATTCTCCCGTTAATTTGATTCTCGCTTCGCTCGATCATTGATGCAATCCCTCAGTCGCTTTCAGCGCCAGCTCCCTTTACCAAAGGGAGCCTATTGTAATATCGGCGGGGGTTACCGACACGACCTTTTGCAGATCATCAAGGCTCAGCTCGACCTGATGCCCGATCTTCCCCGCGGAAAAGAGGATGGCGTCAAAGCCCTGTGCCGACGCGTGGATGAAGGTTCTGAACTGCTTCTTCATCCCGATCGGCGAGCATCCGCCGTGGATGTAGCCCGTCAGCGGCAAAAGCTCCTTTGACTTGATCATCGCGATGCTCTTCTCCCCTGCGGCACGCGCCGCTTTTTTCAGATCCAACTCGTCGCACACCGGCACCATGAACACATAGTACGCCTTCGACGCACCCTGAGTGACCAGAGTCTTGAAGGTGGAGGCGGGGTCTTTGCCGAGCGCCTCGGCGACCTCGGCGCCGCTCAGCGCGGCGGTCGCGCTGTAATCATAGCTTTGGTAGTTGACCTTCGCGCGGTCGAGGATCCGCATGACGTTCGTTTTCTCGGGCTTCTTGCTCATACTGACGCCTCCTTTCTCGTTCACACCTTCATTATACTGTATGATTCTCCGTTTGGCAAGAAAAAATCCTCCGCACGCGGCGGAGGACTCTCAGGGGATAACAAAAATGCTTTCACATGAATCAGTCGATCAGATAGTCGTCGGCGCGCTCGATCGCCGCGAGCAGGTCGTCGTCAGTATCCAGCGCGCTGATCTTCAAAAACATCGCGCAGTCGTCGCATTTCGCTTTGCCGTAGCTCTTGGAGCTTTCGGCGAGTTTTCCGTAGAATCTTGCATCATCAAACATACAATCACCTCATACAATTCTTTTTCAGTAAGCGTTTTTGCAGCCTATATCTTTGCTACGATTTCATTATACAAGGTGATCTGTCCCATTAACGGGACTCTGTGGGGACGCTCGCGTCCGCTCGCATCTTTTTATTATTCTTTAAAAGAACTATCTGCCAAACAAAATCACCCGCCTCAACAGAAGCGGGTGAAAGAATCAATAGACGCCGAACGAGCCGAGCAGCAGGATGAACAGCAGTACCGGAGCGACGAACTTGACCATCGCGGTGTACAGGTGTTTTCTGAAGAACCGCTCGCCGTTCTTGGTGGCTTCGTCGATGATCGCCTTGGGCTTGGTGATCCAGCCGATCAGGATACAGGTGCCGATCGCAAGCACCGGCATCATGATGTTGTTGGAGACATAGTCGAGGATATCGAGGATCTGACCGGGGTTCTCGCTGTTCGGGAGCTTGAACTCGAAGTACAGCAGGTTGTAGCCGAGGCATACGACAACGGCGATCACCAGCGCGATCACGGTCTCGATGATCGTGGACTTCTTGCGACCCATGCCCTTGTCGACCATGCCGGAGACGACCGCCTCGAGCAGGGATACCGAGCTGGTCAGCGCGGCAAACAGCACCATCAAGAAGAAGATGATACCGAACACGGTGCCGGCAACGCCCATCTGGGCGAAGATCTTCGGCATCGCGATGAACATCAGTCCGGGACCACCCGACATGCCCTCGGGTCCGAGGAATACATACACGGCGGGGATGATCATCACGCCCGCAAGGAACGCGACGACCGTGTCGAAGATCTCGATCCGGTTGACGGATTTGACGAGGTTATCCTTGTCCCGGAAGTAGGAGCCGTAGGTGACCATGATACCCATCGCGACAGAGATGCTGTAGAACAGCTGACCCATCGCGCTCATGACGACCTTGAGGATATCGCCGACGCCCATGCCGTCGACGTTGGGGATGATGTAGTAGAGAAAGCCGTCCATACCGGTGCGGTTGTCGTACTTCTCGCCGCCGTTCAAGGTCAGCGAATAGATCGAGATACCGATGATCAGCACGAACAGGATCGGCATGAGCACCTTTGACATCGCCTCGATACCCTTGTTGACGCCGCGGTAGACGACGATCGCGGTGAGTAGCAGGTACACGACCGTGTAGATGATCGGCTCGCTGTTGCCGGTGATGAAGCCGGTGAAGAAGTTATCCTCGGCGGCGGTCGCACCCTGACCGATGATGAACGAGAACGCGTACTTCATGACCCAGCCGCCGATGACGCAGTAGTACGGCAGGATCAAAAACGGGATGACGCTCGCGAAGCCGCCGAGCCATCCGAAGCGCTTGTCCATGTGCTTGTAGGCGGTCAGACAGCTGTTCTTGGTCTTTCTGCCGATGGCGACCTCGCTCATCAACAGCGTGAAGCCGAAGGTCAGCGCCAAGCCGATATAGATGAAAAGGAAGAGTCCGCCGCCGCCCTCGGCAGCCAGATACGGAAATCTCCAGATATTGCCCAGTCCGACTGCGCTGCCCGCGGCAGCAAGCACAAAACCGATCGAGCTGGAGAACGAACTGCGATGTTTGCTCATAGAATCCCTCATTTTGCAGTATATCTTTGTTATTATATCACAATCGACAAGATTGGGCAAGACAAACGCACGGAGAATATTTATGAATAAACGGCATAAAAAAGGACTGCCGAGCCGATATGATATGATAGGATAGGATAGCGCGGTGTATTCCTTGTCCGCCTTGACCGCGTCGGCGGCGGACTTGCCGATAACGATGCTGAAAAAACTATTGCTCTTTTTCCCGATATCATGTAGAATATGTTAGGAATTTTTGAAAGGGGTGGTCATATGCCTGTACTGTCACTGAGCAAGCTGTCGATGTCCTTTGGCGAGCGCGAGCTGTTCCGCGATCTGAGCTTTGAGGTCGATGCGCGCGACAAGGTCGGTCTGATCGGCAGAAACGGCGTGGGAAAAACCACCCTGTTCAAGATCATCTGCAAGGAGCTGGAGCCGACCGACGGCGTCGTCGCCGCGGAGCGCGGACTCGTCATCGGCTATATGGAACAGCACGCCTGCTCAAGCGGCAACCGCACCATCTATGATGAACTGGAATCGGTCTTTGACGATCTCAAGGAGACCGAGCGCGAGATCGAGCGCCTGACCGCTCAGATCGACCGCGGCGAGGGTGATCTCGACAGCCTGATCGCCCGCCAGACGGAGCTGATGGAGCGCTTTGAGAACGACGGCGGTCTCACCTACAAGAGCCGCACCCGTTCGGCGCTGATCGGACTGGGCTTTCGGGAACAGGAATTCTCGATGCCGACCTCTGCGCTCTCAGGCGGTCAGCGGTCAAAGCTGAGCCTGTTAAAGCTCCTGCTCTCAAAAAGCGACCTGCTCCTGCTCGACGAACCGACCAACCATCTGGACATCGCGTCAGTGGGGTGGCTCGAATCGTTCCTGCGCGACTTCAAGGGCGCGATGATCATCGTCAGCCACGACCGTTACTTCCTCGACGCCGTCACCAACAAGACAGTCGAGATCGAACACAAGAAGTGCATGACCTACAAGGGAGCGTACTCCGAGTTCATGAAGAAAAAGCAGGCTCAGATCGAAGCGCAGAAAAACAAATATCTCAACGACATGAAGGAGATCCGGCGCATCGAGGGCATCATCGAGCAGCAGCGCCGATGGAACCGCGAGCGCAACATCCGCATGGCGGAAAGCAAGCAGAAGGAAGTCGACCGAATCCGCGAACAGCTCGTCGTCCCCGACGGGGAACTCGAAGACATGCGCATGCGCTTTGAGCCGCGCCACGAGAGCGGCAACGACGTGCTGATCGTCAGGAACCTGCGCAAGGCGTTCGGAGACAAAAAGCTGTTCAAGAATGTGGATATGCATATCAAGAAGGGCGAGCGTGTCTTTATCCTCGGCGAGAACGGCTGCGGCAAGACCACCCTGTTCCGCATCCTCAACCGTCAGCAGTTCGCCGACGAGGGCGAGTTCATCTACGGCGCGAACGTCGATCAGGGCTACTTCGACCAGATGCAGGAGAACCTGAACCTCAACAACACCGCCATCGACGAGATCCACAACACCTATCCCTTCCTCACCGACACCAAGGTGCGATCCTCGCTCGCCGCGTTTCTGTTCAAGGGCGACGAGGTGTTCAAGCCGCTGTCCGCGATGAGCGGCGGCGAAAGGGCGCGCATCTCTCTCTTGAAGCTCATGCTCGGCGGGTATAATCTCCTGCTGCTCGACGAGCCGACCAATCACCTCGACGCGTCGTCCCGCGAAGCGCTCGAGGATACCCTGCTCGGGTTCGAGGGAACGCTCGTCATCATCAGCCACGACCGCTACTTCATCAACAAGCTTGCCGACCGCGTGCTGGTGCTGACCAAGGACGGCATGACCGAGTATCTCGGCAACTACGACTACTACCTCGAAAGGCTCGCCGAGAATCCGGCAGAGTCCGAAAGCGGTCAGCCTGCCAAAAAAGAAAAGCCCCTCAATGACTGGCAGCTGAGAAAACAGCAGCAGAGCGAGGAGCGCAAGCGCAAAACAAAGATCACCCGCACGGAATCGGAGATCGAACAGCTCGAAGCGGAGGTCGGGGAGCTGCAGGCGCAGCTCGCGACCGAGGAAGTCCAAAGCGACTACGAAAAGCTGCTCGAGCTGACGGCGGGACTCGAAGAAAAACAGCAAAAGCTCGAGGAACTCTACGACCTCTGGGCAGAATTGCAGGAATAGAATGAATGAAGAGACCCCTGAGGAACGCCTCGGGGGTTTGCTTGTGTGGGGGACGATGGGGACGATGGGTTTCAGCGTCCCCGGGGGCGGTATATTCATCGTCCTAATCGTCCCCTACGGAAAAAAACAACGTTGCAACAATGACGTAGGGGCGGATGCCCACATCCGCCCGATCGGAAATCAAATGATTTCCGACAATGCAGGGACATTTCATATCTATCTGCGCAATCAACCGTCATCCCAACGTCGACGTAGGGGCGACCATCGGTCGCCAGCCGGTAGGGACATTTCACCCCTATCTACGGTTGCAGATATCATCACCGCCCGTCATTCTGCGGGCGATCAGTGATCGCCCCTACAGGGTCGGAAATCAAATGATTTCCGACGAG
>JAFSRK010000062.1 GCA_017446165.1 Ruminococcus sp. | reverse complement strand
GTCATAGGCGATGACCTCCGCGCGGATAAAGCCGCGTTCAAAGTCAGAGTGGATCTTGCCCGCCGCCTGGGGCGCCTTGGTGCCGTTCTTGATCGTCCATGCGCGCACCTCGGGCTTGCCCGCGGTGAGGTAGGAGATCAGTCCGAGCAGGGTGTAGCACTCGTTGATCAGTCGGTCGAGACCGCTCTGCTCGAGTCCCAGCTCGCCGAGGAACATCTCCTTTTCCTCCTTGTCCATCTCGACGATCTCCGCCTCCAGCTCCGCACAGATCGGCAGCACGCCCGCGTTCTGCTCGGCGGCGATCTCACGCACTCGTTTCAGGCGTTCGTTGCTGTCGATGCCTTTCGAGAAATCGTCCTCGCTCATGTTAGCGGCGAAGATGACCGGCTTGTTGGTCAGGAGAGCGACGTCCGCCAGCCACGCCTTCTCGTCGTCGGTACATTCGACGACACGCGCGGGCTTGCCCTCGTTGAGCGTTTCGAGGACGCGCTTGAAGAAGTCGACCTGCGCCTGATACTTCTTGTCGCCCTTGACCATCTTCTGAGCCTTGTCGATGCGGCGCTGGACCATCTCGACGTCACTGAGGATCAGCTCGAGGTCGATGGTCTCGATGTCGCGGATCGGATCGACGCTGCCCTCGACGTGGATGATATCGTCGTTGTCAAAGCAGCGCACCACATGCACGATCGCGTCGCACTCGCGGATATTCGAGAGGAACTTGTTGCCCAGACCCTCGCCCTTACTTGCGCCCTTGACCAGTCCCGCGATATCGACGAATTCGATGGTGGCGGGGGTGTACTTGTCGGGGTCGTACATCTCGGCGAGCTTGTCGAGGCGTTTGTCGGGTACCGCAACCACGCCGACGTTCGGCTCGATGGTGCAGAAGGGATAGTTCGCGGACTGAGCGCCCGCGTTGGTGATAGCGTTAAACAGAGTGGACTTGCCGACGTTCGGCAGTCCGACGATTCCGAGTTTCATATTGATCATCCTTTATTCGATTTCATACAATCCTAATATTACCACCCGTGCCGATAAATGTCAATGAATCAGTTGACAAGGGCGATTTTTGGAAATAGAATGAAAGATGGTGATTCTATGAAAAGACAATTCCGAATTACTTCGGTATTATTGACGCTGGCACTGATCCTCTGTGCCTGTCCGATCACGCTGAGTTCCGGTGCGCTCTCGGCGGGAGACGAGGTCAAGGGCAACACCGTTTGTCAGGCGCTCGGGATGGACGGCGGCGCCTATCTGAGTTGGCTGTCCTCTCACGAACACGACTCCTACTATCTCGGCACGCCCTACCGTCCCTATGACCACCGCAACCCCAACGGCGACTGCAAGGGCGCCTACGGTTGGCTGGATAGCTACGGCGTTCCGGGTATGAACTGCATGGGCTTCGTATGGCATGTGCTGTACAAGGCGACCTTCATGAGCGGCGGCTATGTTTCCCGCGCCAACCGAATGGCTGACGGCAGGCTGACCTTTTATGAGGGGCTGAACATCTCGCGCAAATACTTCAAGAACAAGCAGGCGATGCTCAAATCAGGCTATCTCGAAAAGGGCGACATCATCTGGATGATCCCCGATCAGCAGGAGTACAGCAACACCGTCTACCACCATGTCGGCATCTACTGGGGCGACGGTCACAGCGACGTCCTCTGGCATTCCAACACCGTCACCGGCGGACAGGGTGAATGCAACGCGATCTCAAAGATCTACCCCATGCTCGACCGCAACACCATGTATATCGTGCTGAAGGTCGGTGCGAGCATGAAAAGCGCCCCGAAGCTCACGAACGCCTACAACATCGAGAGCGGCGTCAAGCTCACATGGAACAAGGTCGCGGGCGCAAAGCGCTACCGCGTTTTTGTGAAGCAGTCAGGACGCTGGAAGGGCGTCGGCGATACCTCGGCGAACTACTTCGTCTACGGAAACGGAGTCGACGGCAAAAGCTACACCTTCACCGTGCGCTGCATCACGCCGCGGGGCGGCTGTTACACAAGCTATTATGACAAGCGCGGCATCTCCTGCACATGCTGTCCCGCGCCTCAGGTCACCCTCCAAAACGCAACCGACGGCGTTCTCCTGCGCTGGAACAAGCTCACCTCAGCTGCACGATACAGAGTCTATGTCCGCACCTCAAAGGGTTATACCTGCCTTGCGGTGACGACCGACACCGTCTATCGGTATATCCCGCCGAAAGCCAATTACCCCTATACCTTCACCGTGCGCGCCGTGATGTCCGACGGCGCCCTCGGCGCCTATAAGGTGAACGGCTTCCGGATCACCTATATCGCCCCGCCGAAGATCTCGGCGATCCAAAAAACCTCGAAAGGCGTTCGCCTGAACTGGACAAAGCCCGACGGCGCTGTCTACAGCTTCCGCGTGTTCCGCCGCGAGGACGGCAGGTGGAAGCGGCTCGCGGATACCTCCGCCACCGCCTATACCGATACCGCCGCGACCGAAGCGGGCGTCTATGCGTATGCGGTACGCTGCCTGTCTGCTGACAAAAAGCAGTTTGTCACGGCGTATGACGCGGCACTGATCACTGTGACTGACAACAAAGATGAGGAATAACCATGAAACGATATGATGCGGTGCTGTGGGATCTCGACGGCACCATCTCCGCCTCGGGCGAGGGAGTCCGCAAGTGCATTCAGCTGATGATGGCTGACATGGGCAAGCCCTGTCCCGACCTGAGCGATTTTTCGACCTTTATCGGACCGCCCCTGACCCAAACGTTCAGCCGCCTGTGCGGGCTGAGCGACGAGGAGGTTCGGCGCGCGCTCGTGATCTACCGCGGACACTACGACGTCCACGGAACGAAAGCGAACCGCCTCTATGATGGTATCCCGGAGGTGCTGTCCGCGCTACGAAAAAGCGGCGTGAAGATGGCGATCTGTACCTCAAAGAACGAGCGGCTTGCCCGCGATGTGATCGAGCTTCTCGGGATCGGGGAGTATCTCGACGCGATCTGCGGCTCGCGCGACGACGGCACCCGCAAGGAAAAGCCCGACCTGATCCCTTATGCACTCCACAGCCTCGGCGACGTCCCGCGCGACAGAGCGGTGATGATCGGCGACACCTTCTTCGATACCCTCGGCGCGGTCGCGACCGGCGTGGACTTTATCGGCGTGACCTACGGCTACGGCATCCGTCAGGCGATGATCGACGCGGGTGCGGCGAGATTCGCCGACAAGCCCCTTGATCTTCTGCCATTGATCCTGAACCCGCAATCATGAATCTCCGGAACAGCGCATACACTTTAC
>JAFSRK010000061.1 GCA_017446165.1 Ruminococcus sp. | reverse complement strand
TCAGTCAGCCGAGCCGGTCGGACATCTCCGATTCGGTACGAACGGACGGGTCGACAGCAACGGCTGCGGTGCGGTCGCCCTGTATAACGTGATGAAGCACATCGGTAAGGAACAAGACTTCTGCGACGTCATCCGCGATGAAATGCAGCTCGGTATGCTGTGGATGGGCGGACGCTTCGGAACAAAGCCGTGGACGCTCGGTCGCTATTTCATGCACTATAAAATTCCTTTTCAGAAATATAAATCCCCGAATGATTTCAAAGCAGCCCTCTTGACCCACCGCATCGGCATCGTCTGTACATGGAACCGTCATGTAAGGGATGGGATGCACTTCTACTGTGTCTATTATTCTGATAAAGAAAATAAATATAGTGCGATCAATTATGCTCAGTCAGAGAACAACACCACCGAGATCTGCCTCTACGAGATCGGAAATCTCCGGTTTGTCAATGGCTATGCAATCAAATAGGCAAAATATTACCGCCGCTCCGGAGCGATTCCGAAGCGGCGGTATTGTGATGATTATGAATTATTGAGAGTATCGGATTACAGCCAGTGCATGGTGTCTTCGTAAACGTTGATATAGTCCTGAGCGCTGCGCTCCCAGCTGTTGTCGCTCATCATCGCGCGCCACATCAACTGATGCCAACCCTGGTCATCATAGATGCCCGCGAGCGCACGCTTGACGGCGTTGCACATATCGGCGATATCGTAGTTCTTGAAGGTGAAGCCGTTGCCGTAGTTATCGGCGCTGTCAAATACGCTGTCTTTCAGACCGCCGACCTCACGGACGACCGGGATGGTGCCGTAGCGAAGCGCGATCATCTGGGACAGACCGCAGGGCTCCTGCTTAGAGGGCATCAGGAAGATGTCTGCGCCGGAGTAGATCTTGCGCGCCAGCTCGGGAACGAAGCCGTGACAGGTACAGACTCTGCCCGGATAGAACCACTGCATATCGCGGAAGAAGTTCTCGTATTCCTCATCGCCGGAGCCGAGGATGACGAACTGCATCTTGTGGTTGTTCAGAAGATCCGGCAGACCGCCGCGAACGAGGTCAAGACCCTTATGCTCGACCATGCGGGTGACCATCGCGACGATAGGGGTATCCCAGCTCTGTTCAAGACCCAGGCGCTCCTGTAATCTGCGCTTACATTCGCCCTTGCCGCGCATATCCTCTTTGGTATAGTTGCAGTAGAGCTGATAGTCGGTTGCGGGGTCGTAGCTTGCCTGATCGATACCGTTGAGAATACCGCAGAGCTTGTAATGGTTGTTGATCAGTGCATGGTGCAGACCGTGACTGTACCACGGATCCTTAATCTCCAGCGCATAGCTGGGGGAAACGGTGTTGACGCGAGTGGAGCAGTAGATGGCGCCCTTCATCATGTTCAGCTTGCCGTCCATCTCGAGGATCTTGGTCTCTGTGGGCGGGATACCGACGCACTCGGTATTGACTTCCCAGCCGTACTTGCCCTGATACTGGATGTTATGGATGGTGAACAGCGACTTGATGTTGTAGTACCACGGATTCTTGGAATAGAACAGATAGTAGTATACGGGGACAAGCGCTGTCTGCCAGTCGTTGGTGTGGATGAGGTCGGGATGGAAGTCGATGTAGGGGAGCATCTCGAGGATCGCGCGCGAGAAGAATGCGTATCTCTCGGCGTCATCATAGAAGCCGTAGAGCTTGTCGCGCTTGAAGTAATACTCGTTGTCGATGAAGTAATAGGTGCAGTCGTTCCATCTTGCCCAGAACAGACCGCAGTACTGGTGACGCCAGGCGACCGGTACGGTGAAGTTGGTGATGAAGTTCATCTGGCACTTCAGCTCGTAGGGAATGGTGCCGTAGAGCGGCATAACGATTCTGCAGTCATGACCCTTTCGGCATATGGTGTGGGGCAGAGAACCTGCCACATCAGCGAGTCCGCCGCTGCCCGCGAAGGGGTTCGCTTCACTCGCGCAGTAAAGAATTTTCATATCTATACCTCCTGTTTATTAAACGATGGAACGTTTTGCGATGTACATCGGATAGCTCAGCGAGCCTTGGAGCTTGGAGCCGCGGCTGACGTTGACGTCCTTGTCGACGACAATGTTGATAAGCTCCGCGCCGTCGCCGATCACGCAGTCCTGCATGACGATGCAGTTCTTGACGACTGCGCCCGCGCCGATATAAACGCCCTTAGAGATGATGGAGTTTTCTACCGTGCCGTCGATCACGCAGCCCTGAGCGACCAGAGAACCCTTGACGGAGCTGTTGAGTCCGTAGCGAGAGGGGGCGTCGTCGCGCACTTTGGTGTAGATGGGGCGCTTGTAATCGAACAGGCGATAGCGGGTATCTCTGTCCATCAGCTTCATATTTGCGTCATAGTACTGCTTGACGGAGCCGATGATCTCACAGTAGCCGGTCAGCTCACAGGCATAGACGCGGTATCTGTCGAGCGACTTCTGCAGAACATCGCGGACAAAGCTGTATTTGGATTCGGACATCGCCTGGCGTACAAGACCCATCAGGACATTCTTGCGGATGAGCATCGCGCCGATGTTGAGCTTGACCTCGCCGGAGTCGACGGGGGACGCCATGATCTTGTTGACCTTGCCGTTGTCGTCTACATCGAGGATGCATCGGAAGTCATCGGTGATCTCGGCGACCGGACGCTTGTTATAGATGAAGGTGAGATCGGCGTTATTCTTCTCGGCTACGTCGAGAACCTTGCCGTAATCCATATTGTAAACACAGTCCGACGGTGAGATCAGGACATATTCCTCGTCGCCGTGTTCGATGTATCCGTGCAGATTGAAGATGGTCTCGACGATGCTCGCGAAGCTGTGTTCACCATAGGGCGGCAGGATCGACAGACCGCTTCTTCTTCTGGCAAGATCCCAGGCGGAACCTGAGCCGACGTGATCCATCAGCGACTGGAAGTTCGACTTGGTGACAATGCCGATATTGTTGATGCCGGAGTTGGACATATTTGAGAGAGGGAAGTCGATCAGACGGTACTTTCCTCCGAAGGGAACGGAGCCGGTGGTGCGATAGGCGGTGAGTTCAGGCAGATTCTTCTCATTAGTGTTCGCAAAGATCAGTCCTAATATTTTATTGCTTGCCATTGATTACACCTCCATATCCTGATCGATCATCGCTTTGCAGGGAACGGTCACGCCCTCGCCGATCTTGAGACCGTCGCCGACGACGGTGATGCCCCAGTCGTCACGGTTTTCCATCTCGGTGGGGTTCGCGCCGACCTTGGCGTTCTTGCCGATGACTGTGTTCTCACAGACGATGGAGAACTGAACGTTCGCGCCGTCCTCGATTACCGCGCCGGGCATGATGATGGACGAGTTGACGGTTGCGCCCTTGCCGATCTGTACGCCGGAGAAGATGACCGAGAACTCGAGGTTGCCGTCGACATTACAGCCGTCGGAGATCAGGGAATTCTGGATGTTGGCAAATTCGCCGACATGGTGAGGCGGCATCATCGGGTTGCGGGAATAGATGTTCTTGAGGTCGAGCTGTAGCTTCGGATCGAGCAGATCCATGTTCGCTTCCCAAAGGCTGTCGATGGTTCCGACGTCCTTCCAGTAGCCCTCAAAGGGATAGGCGACCATCTTCTCACCGGAGTTGAGCATCAGGGGCAGAACGTCCTTGCCGAAGTCGTTGGACGAATCGGGGTTCTGTTCATCTCTGATCAGATACTCTCGGACAGTCTTCCATGTGAAAACATAGATGCCCATCGAGGCGTTGGTGCTTTTCGGGTGAGCGGGCTTCTCCTCGAATTCATAGATAGTGTTATCGGGATTGGTGTTCAGAATACCGAAGCGCGACGCCTCTTCCATCGGAACGTCCATGGCGGCGATGGTGCAGGCGGCGTTATGCTCCTTGTGGTATTTGATCATGTCGGCGTAGTCCATCTTGTAGATATGGTCGCCGGATAAGACAACGATGTAATCGGGATCGTAGCGATCGACGAAGCCGATGTTCTGATAAATAGCGTTTGCTGTGCCGGAGTACCAGTCCGAGCCTTCCTTGCTCTCGTACGGCTGCAGACAGGTGACGCCCGAGTGCATGCCGTCGAGATCCCACGGCTGACCGTTGCCGACATACTCGTTGAGCTCGAGCGGCTGATACTGGGTCAGCACGCCGACAGCCTCGATGCCGGAGTTGATGCAGTTGGAGAGAGGGAAGTCGATGATCCTGTATTTGCCTCCGAAAGGAACGGCAGGCTTTGCGATCTTCTTGGTGAGAACACCCAGACGCGAGCCTTGACCGCCGGCGAGCAGCATCGCTACTACTTCTTTCTTAGGTACCATTTATATCCTC
This sequence comes from Ruminococcus sp., assembly GCA_017446165.1. Taxonomy (GTDB): domain Bacteria; phylum Bacillota; class Clostridia; order Oscillospirales; family Acutalibacteraceae; genus Ruminococcoides. The sequence continues at coordinate 913 of JAFSRK010000061.1, read as the reverse complement.
CAAAATTGCAGTCTGAACCCCGATTGGATTCGGGGTCCGGACAGGTTTACATTATTCGTTAAAAGAATTATTTATCTTCTTTCTTAGTCGCTTTCTTCGCGGCGGGCTTTTTAGCAGTAGCCTTTTTCGCAGGAGCCTTCTTGGCTGGAGCCTTCTTCGCGGCAGCTTTCTTCGCAGGAGCCTTCTCATCCTTCTTTGCTTCGGCGTCCTTGGCGGCTTTCTTCGCGGCGCGGGTGGCAGCAGCCTTCTTTGCGGCTTCCTTGCGCTTTGCGGCTGCTTCCTCAGCCTTGATCTCAGACGGGCTCTTCTCCTTAGCGGTACACTTGAGGTACAGAGCGCTCATGGGCGGCAGGTTCAGGCAGATTGACTGCTCAAAGCCGTGCATCGGCTCGCCGTCGGAGTGGATGTTGGTGCCGTTGGTCTTGCCGGTGCCGCCGTACTTCTCGTCGTCGGAGTTGAAGATCTCGGCATATGTACCGTAATCCGGTACACCGATGTAGTAGTTCTCTCTGTACATCGGCTGGAAGTTGCAGACAACGATGATGTTGTTGCCTTCCTTGTCGATTCTGCGGAACGCGATGACGCTCTGCTGATAGTCGTCATGATGGATCCAGTTGAAGCCTTCCCATGTGAAGTCGACCTCGTACATGCAGGAATTCGCCTTGTAGAACTCGTTGAGATCGCGGAAGAAATCGTTGAGCTTCTTGTGCTTTTCAAAGCCTAAGAGACCCCACTGCAGCTCTTCGGTGGAATTCCACTCGTCGAACTGACCGATCTCGGCGCCAATGAAGGTGAGCTTCTTGCCGGGGTGAGCCATCTTGTTGGACTTGAATACGCTAACGCCCGCGAACTTCATATCATAATCGCCGGGCTTCTTGTTGATCAGAGAACCCTTGCCGTAAACGACCTCATC